>JANLUE010000613.1:0-8504 GCA_031363325.1 Gemmataceae bacterium | reverse complement strand
ATCCGAAGCTGTGGAGCGTCGAGAACGGCGAGATCGTCGGCAAATCGCCGGGGATCAAGCGTAACGAGTTCCTGAAGAGCGATATCGCCGCCGAGAACTTCAAGCTCTCGCTCAAGGTGAAGCTGACCCCGAACGCGGGCAACAGCGGCATCCAGTTCCGCAGCGAGCCATTGCCCGACGGCGAGATGCGCGGCCCGCAGGCCGACATCGGTGCCGGCTGGTGGGGCAAGCTCTACGAAGAGAACGGCCGCGAGTTGCTCGCCAGCAAGGGCGGCGAAGAACTCGTCAAGCCCGGCGAATGGAACGACTACACGGTCGAAGCCATCGACGGCAACGTGCGTATCGCGATCAACGGCAAGGTCTGCACCGACTGGCAGAAAGACGACAAACTCGCCCGCCGCGGCATCTTTGGCTTGCAGATCCACAGCGGCGGGCCAATGGAAGTGCGCTTCAAGGATTTGAAACTGGAAGTGTTGCCAGCGACGAAGAAGTGACGGCGACGGAAGCGAGTCGGCCGCAAGAGCCGCCGACTCGCTCCGAGAGGTCGCGACGATGTTCGAGTTGGTGGGTTCGAGGCCCCGGCGAGAGGAGGCTTGACTTCTCGTACCCGGAGGTCACCGCGTCACTTCGATTTGCCGACCGTGACGCCGACCAAGTTCTTACCGTCGCGAACAAACAATCGGCCGTCGGCCAAGGCGGGCAGCGCCCGGACGGGCGCGGCGAGGATCGTCGCCTGTGCGAGTTCCTTGTAGCTGTCCGGGTTCGGGTCGATCAACAACACGTCGCCGCTTTCGGCACAGGCGATCAGCAATCCATCGGCGGCGATCAGGCCGGCGCAGCCGAACGACTCGCGTGTCCACTTCACCTTGCCCGTATCCCATTCGACGCACCGCAAGCGGGCTCGGCCACCTTCCTGGCGACCGTCGATGCCGTACAGGTGGCCCTTGACCAAGGCCGGCGTGCAGTAGTGGGCCGAGATGGCCGCGTCGCCCGACCAGATTTCATCGGGCTTGTCTTTCGACAAGTCGAGCAGGATGCCCCCGGTCCCGTACGAAGTCGTCAGAAAGACGCGATCGCCCGAGACGATGGGCGTGGCCGCGTTGACGGAGGCATTGATGCGCGGCCGCCACGGATAGCTATGAACGACCTCGCCGGTCTCGGGCTTCAGCGCGAGCAAACCGGCCCGCGTGAAGAACACGGCCAACTCGCGACCGGCGAACTTCGCGACGACGGGGGACGAATAGCTGACCGCGTCGTCCGACGACTTCCAGAGTTCCTTGCCGGTCGACGGATCGAACGCGACGACGCCGGCCCCCTTGGCCCCGACATTCAGAAGCAACTTGCCAGCGGCGAACACGGGCGACGTGGCCGTGCCGAAATAGCCTTTGTCGACGCGATAGTCCTTGTTGACGTTGCGGGCCCAGAGCAGTTCGCCGTCGGCGAGCTTTTGGGCGCGCAGGTCGCCGTCGGCCCCAAGTGTGAACACCGTGCCGTCGGCGACGAGCGGAGTCGCGCGGGGGCCGTCGTCGAAGTTGAAATCGTCGACGTATCGCGTGCGAAACTCCTTCTTCCACTCGGGTTTGCCCGTGGCCGCGTCGAGACACTCGACGACTTCATTCGCCTCGACGCGATGAAACAGGATCAACCGATTGCCCGCGACGACCGGCCCCGCCCAGCCCGAACCCACGTCGCGCTTCCAGGCGACAGTCGGCCCGGTCGCGGGCCACGCGCGAAGCAACCCGACTTCGGTCGAATGCCCATCGCGATTCGGCCCCCGGTGTTGCGGCCAATCGGCGGCGAGGAGCAGGGGCAGCGAAAGGAAAAGCAGGAACCGCATTCGTGGAGTCCAAGGTGTCGGAAGTTGACGTTATAGATTCTTTCCGTGCGATTCTCGCGCGCTTGGCGCAATTTTCCTGCGGTGGATTCTCGGCCACGGTTGGCAGTTGGTCGGGGAACTGTTCGGTTCGAATTCGGATGACGAAACTCATGACGCTCTCGCCTTGGGGCGTGAATTGGTAGCGGTGGGAATGGAGCACGCTGCTGGCGATTGACTCTTCCTTGTCGTGGGGGCTATGGAGGAAGTGACAGTGCTCACCCGCCTGAGCCTTGGCGGTTCCACGAGACGCTCTGACTGCCCTTCGAGGAAAGGCCGCGCGGCGAAAGCCCAGGTGGTAGTCGACGAACGCGTTGAGTTGGGTGTCGCGGTCGAAGGGTAGATCGCCGTTGAATATGACGCGGTCGCGGCAGTTCCTGTCTCCGCACTGTAACCGCATGCCGCCCGACCTTGACCCATCCCGCCCGGCAGCTTTACGCTAAACCTCATCTCGTTCGGAGGATCCGCCATGTCGCGCGCCATTTTCGCTTTCCTCCTCATTGCTTCGCCGCTCGCGGCTCAGCCCAAATCGAGCGAGGCGTTCGCCTTTGATCCGCAAGCGAAGCCGTTCGCCGCGCAGCCGCCGGGGTGGTGGAACCTGGCTGTCAGCCCGGACGGGACCCGAATCGTCACGGCCCACATGAGCGACTCTGGAGGCGAGTGGCGGATCTGGGACGCGAAGGCCGGTACCGTGCTCGCGACGATCGCCGAGCCCGGAGGCACGCGGTTCGTCGCGTGGTCGCCCGACGGAGCGGTGATCGCCACGGGCAATTTCGACAATCGCGTTCGGGTCTACGACGCAAAGACACAGAAACTGCTCGCCATCGGCTATCAAGGCTCGGGCGGGCATTCGGCCGGGGTGAACGCGGTTTCGTTCAATTCGACCGGCATGTTGCTCGCGACCGCCGGGCTCGACCGGACGGCCCGCGTCTGGAACCTGGCGGCGATCCGCGACCGCGCGCCAGGTGCCGAGGCGGTGTCGATGAAGCCGTTTGCGATCTTCGAAGGTCACGAACAGGCCGTCTATGGGGTAGCGCTTTCGCCCGATAACACGCGTCTCGTCACGGCCGGGCCGGACGGTACGGTACGCCTTTGGGACGTGCCCGAGCCCAAAACCGGCGAGGCCGTCGTCATCCGCAAGGAGCGACTGATCGCGGCGAAACACGGCTCGACCGTCGAATGCGTGGCGTTTTCGCCGGACAGCAAGCGGTTCGCCTCGGGCAGTTGGGACAACACGGCGAAGTTGTTCGACCGCGACGGCACCGAGCTGGCCACTCTTCGAGGCCACAATCGCGGCGTGATGGCGCTCGCGTTCGCGCCGAACTCCGAGTCGCTCGTCACGGTCAGCGGCGATCATGCGGCCGCGGTCTCGGGCGAAGTGCGACTCTGGGATGCGGTCGACGGCAAGGAACGCGGCCTGATCGGCAAGGAACCCAACATGGTGGTCGGCGTTGGATTCGGTGCCAAGTTCATCGCCACGTGCGGCCGCGATCGAAGCATTCACCTCTGGGACGTCGAAAATCGAAAATTGACGCAGACGTTTCGACACCCCCCGGACGGAACCCCCGAGGGCCGCGTCACGCTGGCGCTTGCGTATTCGGCCGACGGCACGCGCCTGGCGGCCGGTGGCGAAGGTGGGGACATCGAAATCTGGGACGTGGCGACACGCAAGGTCGTCGCAACGCTGAAGGGCCATACCGATTCGGTCACGTCGCTCGCGTGGTCCGGTGATGGCCGCACACTGATCTCCGGAAGTCTCGACAAAACCGCCATCATCTGGGAGCCGCACCTGAAGCGGGCCCGGCACACGTTGAAGCATTCCGGGGCCGTTTACGCGGTGGCCGTGACCCACGATGGCCAACGATTCGCGACCGGCGGCTTCGACACGATCATTCGGTACTGGAACATCTTTGGCCTCGAGACGATGCAGTTGAAGGCGCACACCGCGAGCGTGCGGTGCCTGAAGTTTGGCGATTCGCAGTTGTTCTCGGGCGGGGCCGACGGTTGCGTTCGCGTCTGGGTCATGAACGCGGACTCCGATCGCCCGGTACTCGAACTGCGGGGCCACGACCGGGCTGTTCGCGCCCTGGTCCATGTCGGCCCCGAATTTGTGATTTCGGCCGGCGACGACGGAACGGTTCGCAAGTGGCGCTTGAAGGACGGCGAGACGGTCGCCACGTTTGGGCCCTACGCCGACTCGGTGCAGTCGCTCGCCGTTTCACCGAAGAATTCGTTCCTGGCGGTCGGGCTCGGCAACGGGCAGGTTCACGTTCTCGATCCGATCGAAGGCGTCGCGCGCACGGTCCTGACCGGGGCGACCGATAGCGTAAGTGCGCTCGCGATTTCGCCGGACGGTCAACACATCGTGGCCGGGGGGTACGATCGCAAACTGCACGAATGGTCGGCCGCGACCAAGCCGGCACCGGCCGAATTCGTCTACAGCCAACTCAACACCGGCCAGGGCGTCAGCGCCTTGCGGGCGGTGGCCGTTTCGCCGGCGACATCGTGGATCGCGGCCGGCGGCGCGGACGGCCTGTTGCGGCTCTGGGACCCGGCCATCGGCGCGCGTCGATTCGAATGGACGGCCCACGTCGGCCCAGTCGAAGATGTCGCCTTTTCCAACGATGGCAAGTTGCTCGTTTCCGGCGGGGCCGACAAGATGGTTCGCGTCTGGCGCGTGTCCGACCAACGCGAAGTCGCGCATTACCCCCAGGCGAGCGCGGTTCGCCGCGTCGCGATCTCGGCGACTGGCCTCTACGTGGCCATCGCCCTGCGCGAGCGAACTGTCCGCATTTACTCCGGCAATTCGGCGGAACCGATCGCGAAGTTCGACGCCGAAGCCGAGCCGACCGCGCTGCAATTCATGGCCGACGACAACCTGCTGACGGCGGGTGGAACGCACGCATACTTATGGGAAGTGAAGGAAGGCCGCGTGATCGACACGCTCGTCAACGGCCAATTCGACGCGATCCACGGGGCGGCCGCCTCCTTCGATGGCAAGCTGTTCGTGCTGGCCGGCGTGCCGAAGGCGGGCACGCAACGACCCGAGGACGTTGGCTTCTGCCGCGTGATGACGCTGAGTCGACATCACGCGACCAGCGTGACGGCGCGCATGGCCGATACCGGCGTGAGCGTCGTGCGAGCGGCGGTTTCTCCCGACGGGCGAATCGTCTCGGTCCTCGGCGGCGACGGCACCCTGCGCGTTTGGGAATGGCCATCGACGAAATTGATTCGCAAAGTTTCGACACACGGCGAACCGGTTCACGGGCTCGCGCTCAGCAATCGCGGCGAGTTCGCGGTCACTGCATCGGCCGACACGACGGTCAGGCGCTGGGGCGCATCGCGCGGCGAACCGCTGATTTACGCCGCCAAGTTGACCGACGAAACCAAGCAGACGTGGTTCGCGCGCACCTCGCCGACCGCCCGGACGTTCATTTCGGGCGGCGACGATGGGTTCCTGCGCATTCGCGAGGCCGCCCCGGGGGACTTCCGTGTGCCGACCGGCGAGGTGCCGAACACGTTCTGCGTCGTCGCGAGCCCGGACGGCTCGAAGGTCGCGACCGGCCATCAGGATGGCACGATTCGCATCTGGGACGCGAAGACACTGGCCGAAATTCGCAAACTCGAAGGGCACTCGAACCGAGTCTGGAGCCTCGCGTTCGCCCCCGATGGTTCGCGACTTGTCTCGGGCGCTGGTAACTGGGACGAACGATTGACGGGCGAACTTCGCGTGTGGGACACCGCCACATGGAAGACGGTCCATGAAATCACTGCGCACGACGACCTGATTTTCGCGGTGGCGGTTTCGCCGGACGGCAAGACGATCGCCAGCGGCGGGCGCGACAACACGATCCGAACCTGGAACCTAGCGACCGGCAAGGCGGAATTGGTCATCCCGCACACTGGTTACCCGCGTTGCGTGACCTTCACGGCTGATGGCGCGAAGCTTTATTCGTGCGGCTCCGGCGGCGCACTCTATCAGTGGGACGCGAAGACCGGCAAGCTTCAAAGCGAATACGGTTTCGAGCGTGGCGTGGTCGAACGCTTGACGATGACCTCGAATGGCGACCGACTTGGGCTCGCGTTGAAGGCCAAGGCGGGCGGGTTCTACGCCGTGACCTGGCACGTCGAAAAGAACATCGTGCTGAATGAGACGAAGGGCGGACACCGCGATCAAATCAACGCGATCGCATTCTCGCCCGATGGCAAGACGCTCGTCACGGCCGGCGGGCGCTACGTTCCGAACCCACGCTACGAGCCGGGCCCGGTTGGGCCATGGGGCACGAACGTGACGGTCAACCGCGACGGCAAGAGCGTGACCGAGTTCGCGCCAAACTGCGAGATCAAGATTTGGGACCCCCAGTTCGGCACGCCGATCGGTGAGTTGGCCGGGCAAAAGTATTGGGTCGAGGCGCTGGCGTTCACCGCGAACGGACTGTGGTCTGCCGGTGGAGTGGCCGATCAGCCGGGCGAGCTACGCGTCTGGGACCCGGCGGGATTGGGGCGTGGCACGGACCATGCGATCGGCGAGCCGTTGACGTGCGGCCAGTTCAGCCCGGACGGAAAGTTGTTCGCCTTCGGAACGGCGTTGGGCAATATCTACTTGTTCAACGTTGAGCGAGTCGTCTCGTCGAACACTAAGGCGAAATTCAAAGGGCACAGCGGTTTGGTGCGATCGGTCAAGTGGACGCCGGATGGCCGACTCGTCTCGGCTGGCGAGGATGGCATCGCCAAGGTTTGGGCCGAGCCGTTTAAGGAACCGGTCGTCTCGATCGTCGCACACGATCGGCCGATCTACGATGTCGCGATCTCGGCCGATGGTAAACGAATCGCGACGGCTGCCGGCGACTGGAAGAATCGCCGCGCGGGCCAGGTTCGCGTTTGGGACTCGACGAAAGGGAGCGAACTTTATCGATTGCCCGAGCAAGAAGGCTCGGTCTGGGGCGTGCGCTTCCTGGGTGAGAACAAACTGATCACGGCCCAGAGTGGCGATGTCGCGGTCAAGATTTGGGACGCGACGATTCAGCAAGAGATTCGTTCGCTCGTCGCGGCGCAAACGGCCCGGGGGCTCGAACTGTCCCGCGACGGCAAATGGCTCGGGCTCACCGGCGGCACGGCGGGGATGGTCAAAGTCTGGGAAGTCGGCGCGTGGCGCGAAGCCTTCGAAGTGATCGGCCACCCGGATCGAGTCGCGTTTGGAATGGACTTCGCGGCCGACGGCCAGACGATCGCGAGCGCCGGTGGCGACGGGTCCACCGTGATCTGGAAGATGCCCGGCGGCGTCTGGAAGAACCCCGACTTCGTCCCACCCGCACCGAAGGCACCGCCCGCCAAGGGGCGGCGGCCGTTGGAGAAATAGCGATCAATCGATTTCTGATTGGCTTGGAGGCAGTCGCGGTCGAAACGACTCACCACAGAGTCACAGAGATCACAGAGGCCGATTGGGCATTGGCGTTGGTAGATTGCCAATTGATTTCAATTTCAATCGTCCAACGGCATCGGTGATCTCCGTGACTCTGTGGTTAGTTATTGCTGTTACGACACTATTCTTCCGAAATCACCTCGCCCGCGTCGCGGGTCACCAGTGAGGCCAGTGTGCGGATGTTGATCGTCTGTTTGATGAATCGTACCGAGCCGTCGCCAATCAGGGCGTTGGCCCCGCCCGAGTGGAACGAATAGATCTGGCCGGTCCCGTCCACGTTGGAGAACGGGTGCGGGTACACGCCGAGGACAGCGCCGTTCGTGGCGTTGATCGCGGCCGGGCCGGGGATCACGCTGCCGTCGCTCGAAGCGCCACGCAGGACGTTCAATTCGCTGGCCGGGCGGCACCAGCCGCCGCCGTTGACCCGATCGTTGCCGCTCGCCGTCAGGACCAGCTTCCCCTGGCGATACAGGTTCGGTCGGCCGGCGGACTCCGTGATGTGCAGAGTGTTCGAGAGGCCATCCGTGAAGTCGGCGAAGCGGAGCTTCGTGGTCTTGGAAACGGCCCCGCCATCGAAGCGGGCCGAGGCCGGGTCGATCAGGCCAAGCGTCGCGAGTTGCGGGTCCACGCCGTAGAAGCCTGCGTAATCTCCGTTTGCCACGATTGGCGACCAGGCGAGTTCCGGGGCCCCGTCGAGGATGCGGCCGTTCGGGGCCGACGGGCATTCGTAAATGCTGACCCGTTGGCTTGTGAAGGGCGTGTTCAACGGGTGCGACCAGTTGTAGGCTTGATTGATGTTTCGGTAGAGGTTATCCTGCTCGATGTACGGCAGGATGAACGTGGCCCAGCGGACGCGGACGGTACTCACCGTGCTCGGCCGGATGTTGCTCGGCAGGTTGCCGAAGGCGTCGTGATGGTTGTGGAACGCCAACCCGATTTGCTTCAGGTTGTTCGAGCACTTCATGCGGTTAGCGGCCTCGCGGATCTTTTGAACCGCTGGCAGCAGGAGCCCGATCAAGATCGCGATGATCGCGATCACGACTAACAGTTCGATGAGGGTAAAGCCCTTGCGAATTCTCATGTGATATCTCCTTTGACTATTCAGTTTGTTGGGTTAGCCGCGAGGCGTTAGCCGAGCGCGTCACGCGGATTGCAGGGCGATGTTCGACAGTCGATCGGCGAGCTTGAACTCGCATCCCCAATTCGCGT
>JANLUE010000591.1:0-1757 GCA_031363325.1 Gemmataceae bacterium | reverse complement strand
GGGCTATGCCCGGAGCGTGGAGGTAATGTTCCGTGGCCTGTGGCGGCGCTGGGCCGAAGGCGCCCGGCGGTGATCCCTATCCGGACGAGCGCTTGGGGGCGGCCGGGCCGAACTTCTTGCGTTCGTCGGCCGCGACCTTTTTCTCGCGACGGCCGAGCAAATCTTCGGACGGCTCGCGGGTGCCGAACGAATCCGGTTGGCGAACGTACTTCAGCAACAGGGCGAGCCCGTACTTGTCCGGCGTCTTGCGGCTTGGACTCGTTGAGCGAAGGACCGGGGCGTTCGGGTCTGCAAAGTCGGCCGAGACGTGGTACGGGTCCTTGCCGCTCCCCTTGGCGTCGGCGACAATCCAGGTGCCGTCGGCCGACGTGCCGGGGTCGAGCAGGCGGTCGGAACCGGCCAGTTCCTGGGCTTTGCTCCAGGTGGCGTCGTCGGGCGCGAGGCCCCGGACCATCTCTTCGGTGATCGGAACGGTCAACGGCATCGGGTTGGCCCCGGAAGCGAGTAGGTCAAGTCCCGGTCGGCCCCGTGTCGATTGCGTGAGGGTCGGAAACCCTCACCGCCAAACCGCTTACCTCAAACGGGGAAACCGGCAAACGGGCATTATAGGAACGCGACGACGGATTGACGCGAAGTGATGTGCCGAAGGCGAAGCCCGCGCTCCGAAATTCGGCGTGAGGTGGCATCCCGGAGGGCGGATAGCGATTATTAACCTGAAGCTCGTACGCCGGCGCTAAACACAACGACCCCCGGCCGACGCTATTTCTTTTCGCCCTTGGGCTCGATCTTCGGTTCGACCGGCGGGTCGATGCTCGAACGCAGTTCGATCGTCAGCGCGTTCTTGCCCGCTTTGATCGTGGCGACAAGCGGTGTGTTCGCGGCCGCCCGATAGGCGAGTGGGATCAAATCGGACTTGGCCCCGCCGTAACGGCCATCGAACGCGGCCGTCACCGCGTAGTCGCCGACCGGTAGGCCATCGAACGCCTTCGAGCTACTCGCCCGGAATGAACCGTCCCCTTCGGACAACGCATCGCCAGCGAACTTCGGGGCCTTTCGGCCTGCAGGATCCTTCATGTAGAAACTCATCGTCGCGCCGGCGAGCGGCGCGTTGTCGAGGTACACGAACCCGGTCGTCGGATGCGGCGGCAGGCGGTTGTATTCGTTCACCGGCTCCTGCGTCTCGGGCAACGTCAGGTTTTCCGGCAGGATGCCATCGAGAACTAGGTTGGCCAGCACGGGGCCGGTCTTCTTCATCGTGACCCAGGTGATGTGGTCGAACTCGCCGTACGAGACGCCGCGCAGCCGACTGTCGCCCCCGGTCGTCGCGAGCTGGTAGTAGTTCATGCCGTTGCGATTGAACTTCACGTAGCGATGTTCGTGGCCGCAGAATACCGTGTAATTTCGGCCAGCGAGTGCCTTCTCAACCTGGCCGAATCGATTCTTCTCGAGGTCGCCGGTCCAAATCGGCTTGTGCAAGGAAACGACGGTCCAGCGAACTTCTTTGTTCTCGTCGAGTACTTTCTTCGCCCATTCGACCTGGGCTTCGGAAAGAGCCCCCGAAGCGGGTGGGTCATCCGAATTCAAAACAAGGAACAAGACGTTCTTGTAAACGAACTGATAGTACCGCCGGCCGAACTTCTCCTCCCAGATTTTCTCCATGTCCTTGTTGGTCACGTCGTGATTGCCGGGAACGTAGAAGAACGGCATCTGCAATCGGCTCGTGAACGTCTGGAATTCCTTCCATTGCTCGAAGATCC
>JANLUE010000571.1:0-6450 GCA_031363325.1 Gemmataceae bacterium | reverse complement strand
ACGCCGCCGGGCCAGTCGGCCATCGCGGTCCTGGGCGTGTGCGGGCCGGGGGCTTGGCCGTGCATTCGCGGGCACTTTCGCACGGCGAATAGCCAACTCCTCGCCGATCCGCCGACCGGGTTCCGCTTCGGGCGACTTGGGGGCGATTCGGCCGACGAGGTTGTGCTCGCATCGACGGGTGTTGATTCGTTCGAGGTGCACTGCCACGGCGGGCGGCAGGTCGTCGCGTGGTTGCTCGAGACGCTGCGGGCCGATGGCATTGTGGAAGTGGAATGGATTTCGTTTCAGACGCGCCATCCGGCCGAGGCACTTTTGCCATTCGCCCGAACGTTGCGGACGGCCGCGATCTTGCTCGATCAGGTGAACGGCGCGTTCGACCGGGCTCGCGTCGAGATCGAACGCGGCGGCCCGGACGCCGATCGAGTGCGTGCCGTGCTTCGCCGCAACATTGGCGTTGGTCGGCACCTCGTCGAGCCGTGGAAGATCGCGATCGCCGGCGCGCCGAACGCCGGCAAGAGTAGCTTGCTCAACGCTCTGGCCGGTTACGATCGGAGCATCGTCTCGCCGGTCGCGGGCACGACGCGCGATGCCGTTTCCGCGACGGTGGCGTTCCAGGGTTGGCCGATCGAGTTGACCGACACCGCGGGCCTGCGCGAATCAGGCGACGCCCTCGAACGAGAAGGCGTCGACCGGGCCGAAGCCGCGATGGCCGCGAGCGATCTGGTCCTCTGGGTGATCGACGCGACGGCCGACCGAACGACCGCGTCGCCATTGGGTCGTTCGCTGGTTGTGTTCAACAAAGTGGATTTGACGCACGTGTCGGAAACGGAGCGACCCGAAGCAATTCGCGTCTCCGCCCGGACCGGCACCGGCGTGCCGGAACTCGTGGCGCGAATCGCCCGGGCTCTCGTGCCCGAACCACCCGAGGCGGGCGACCCGGTGCCCTATTTGGCGGAGCTTTGCGAATGGGCGCAGGCTTAGTCACTCCGGCTTGTACAACCGCCGGGTCCGCAACATCAACACGACCAGGAGTACCAGGCTCATACCGCCGAGCAGCCACCAGTTCGTCGGCAACAGGTTGTAGTCAGTGAAGCCCGGTGTTTGCGAGGCGTTCAGGGCGGCGGCGATTGGACTGATCGTCAAAGCGGCCTCGACGGTCGAGTGGCCGAACGGGGCATCTCGGCCGAGCCACGCGAGCAGCGGGGCCACGCAGATTCCGACCATGACGAGGTTCGACGCCGCCGTCGCGCCGGCCGTCGACTTGAACAGGCTGCTCGCAGCGGCACTCATCAGTACCGCGAAGATGGCTGTAACGCCCAGACAGATCAGCACGCGTTGAAGTTGCGGAATCAATTCCGGCTCGATTGTCATCATGACGATGTAGCCGGGCAAGGTCGCGCACATGAGCAAGAGGATCGGCCAGGCGACGCTCATGAGCTTGCCGCGAATGATTCGGCCCGGCGTGACCGGGGTCATGCGCAACAGGTTCCAGCCGCCGCCTTCGCGCTCGGAGCTGATCAGCCCGGCCGCCAGGCTCGGGGCGAACAGTAGAAGCAATGCCGTCTGCAAGAGGACGAGCGCCCCGCCGATCACCTCGTGGCCCCAGCCCATCGCACCGGCCGCGGCGATATACGCGAGCCCGAGCGACAGGATGCCGCAGATCGCGATCAACCGAAGCGTCCAGTGTCCACGGCCGAAGCGGCGACAGCGGAATTCCTTGACCATGACGGGGTTCACGAGCAAGCTCATGTTCCCGGAACGGCGCTGGGGGTCGTACAAGAAGAAGAGTCGGCGCAGCGCGCGGCCACTGCTCGATCGTTCGTGTGTCATCACCCCCGGTGGGCGTGCCCGGTCGAGGGGGGCTCGTTCGAGTTTCAGTATCGTCAAGGCGGCGAGGACGACGCTCATCAACCCGCCCATGATCGCGTACTTCAAGACACCGCCAGCCCCGGTGCCCATGCCGTGCGTGCCAACACCGCCATGCCCGAGGACGGCCATGACGGCCGGGACGGGCGAGAGGCCGCGTATCCAATCGACGATGTCCGCCAGGATCCCCGTATCGCCTTGCATCAGCCAGGCCGGCGCGAGGGGCAACGCACAAATGGCGAGCACGAGGCCGTAGGTAATTCGCAGCGACGAGTCCGTCGATTGGGCGCGGGCGGAGACGTACAACCCGAGGGTCGTGAGTTGCACAATCGTCATGGCCAGGACGATGTAAAGCAAGCCAACCCCGCCGCTCGACGATACACCGCCAAGCGCGTAGCACGCGGCGGCCGCCGGGACGGTGATCACGAGCAAAATGGCCGTGAAGCCAATCGCCCCGCCGAGCTTGCCGAAGTAGATTCGCGCCGGCGACATGGGCGAGTTCAAGAGCAATGCCAACGTTCCCCGAACGCGTTCGCGAACGAGCGAAGTCGCCGGGACCGCCGGGCCAAGGAACAGGATGCCGGCGAGCAGGCCGTAGCCGAACACGCGCAGCACTTGCAGGGCCCGGGCCCCGCTCAGATCGCTGACACCGCCCGTCGGCCAACGGACGAGTACGAGCATCGTGCAGGCGATAGCCAGTGTGATCTGCGCGGCGGCCGCCTTCTTGGTGCGCAGCAAGTCGAGCAGCTCGCGCCGAATGATCGGGTTCACGCGGCCGCCCCTTTCTTCTTCGTCTGGCCTTCGAGCGCGACGGTCATGAACGCTTCTTCCAGGTCGGTCTGCACTTCGCGGAACTGGGCCACGCCCACGCCAGCAGAAACAAGTCCGGCGAGCAAGCCCGACAAGTCGCCTTCACTCTTCGCCGTGCGGAAGCGAACAACCAGTTCAGCGGGTGATGTCGTGACTTCGCCGGGCGATTCGACGTGCTTGCGGACGATGTCGGCCGCCCGGTCGAGCCCCTCGGCCGCGACCAACAAGACTTCCATTGTGCGCATTTGACTCAGTTGCCGAGCAATCTCGTCGAGCGTGCCATAAGCCCGGAGCTTGCCTCGCGTGATGATCGCGACCTTGTGGCAGATGCGGGCCAGTTCCGGCAGAATGTGGCTCGTCACGATGAGTGTCTTGCCGCGGTCCGCGAGTTCCAACAACAGATGCCGCATCTCGATGCGGGCCTGGGGGTCGAGGCCGTTCGCCGGCTCGTCCAGGATCAACGCGACCGGGTCGTGCAGAAGCGTGCGGGCGATGGCCACCCGCTGCTTCATGCCGTGGCTCAGGCTTTCGACGTACAGGTTGCGGAACGTCGGCGCGCCGGCGAGTTCGAGCACCTCATCGATGCGCTGGCCGCGGCCCTTGCGGGGCAGTCCGAACGCCGCCCCGAAGAAGTCCAGGTACTCGACGACGCGCATGTTGTCGTACGAGCCGAACGTGTCCGGCATGTAGCCGATCAGGCGTTTGATCTTGCGCGGCTCGGCCACGCAATCGATCCCGCCGATGATCGCCGAACCACCCGTCGGCCGGGCGAGGCCGACGAGGATTTTGATCGTCGTCGTCTTGCCGGCACCGTTCGGCCCGATGAACCCGAGGATTTGCCCCTTGTTCACCGAGATCGACAGCCCGTCGAGGGCCACGAACTGGCCGTACTTCTTGGTCAGGTCGCGGGTCTCCACGACCGGATCCGAACTCCCCATTGCCATGTCAATGCCCTATTTTCCGACGCCCGCCCGGCCGGAGACTTCCAGCGCGGGCGGATCGATCTTCCACTTGGTGTCCGACTTCGTTTCGCCGGGAACCGGCGTGATTCCGAGATGGACGTACACGCCGCCCGTCGCATCCGATTGAAGCACTTTCGCGTCCGTGATCTCGATCCGCACGGGATCGACCGGGCTATCGAATGTCCCGAGCGGGATCTTCGATCCGTTCTCACCTTCGCCCTGCATCGTGAGTCGCCAGCCCGGTACCTGCCCGCGCAGAACGAGCGTGGCCTTTTCGACTTGCATCGGCAACACCGAGGGGGGCAGTTGGAACCGCAAGCGCATCTGCACCGATCCATTCGACTCGAGCGTCGGTTGAATCGCCTTCCCGTCTCCCTCGTTGATGCGCATCATCGAGACGAAGCCGGAGGGCACGTTGATCGGCGTGTTCGGCTCGGCTCGCTCGAACTCGAGCGGTACGACGAGGAGCGATGTGCCAACCGTCCGCGCACCGTCGACCGTGGTGAACGGCACGCGTTCCGGTTCGCCCCAAACCATGAACAAGTTGCGATTGTCGAGATGGCGCGGCAGCGGGGCGACCAGGAACTGGCGGTAAACCGTTTGATGCCGTTGCTGGCGATCCGACAACGTTGGGGCCGAGATGAATTGGCCCGGCGCGAGCGTGTCTTGCGGCGTGATGAGGAACGAACCATCGGCCTTGAGTTGCACGGCCGCCGCCTGTTTGCCGACCGTCGCGATCACGGCGTCTTCGGGGTTCTTGTAGCCGGGGACCGACAGTTTACCTTCGATGCCGCTCGCTCCGAATCGCGCGACGGCCGTCAGCGACCCCGGTCGGGCCGTGGTTCGATAGGCCCCCGACCGCACGCCGGCCGGTACTTCGAGGCTATCCCAGTGCCAGGCGTCCATGTCGGTCTGGACGCGGCGGCGAACCTGGCCATCGAGTCCTTCCATGTCGAGGTCGAGCGTGCCGCCAATCGTAGTCGCGAGTCGAATGGGGCCGGAGGTTGGCGTGTAGAACGCGAATAAGCCGCCGGCCGCGACTTCGCCATTCCCCGGCACGGCATCGATCACATCGGCCGACGCGACGGTGGCCGGCACGGCGTTCCGACTACTCTGGCCGAGGAACAAGAAGACCGAGGCCGCGAGGATCGCGACCGCCGGGCCGATCCAGCCGACCATCTCGGGCCGACTCGTCCGCCGCAGGCCGATCGCCAATGCGACGAGCCCGAGGACAAACATCCCGAGTATGAGCGCCGCCGTCGAACGACTTACCACCGAATAGCCGATCTCTTCGGTCAACAATGGCCGCAGGTCTTCGACCGAGAACGGGTGCGGCTTGCTCATCGGCCGCAAGTCGGACGCCAGTTCTTCGAGCGCGATCACCGGGCCGAGGTCCTCGGGATTGGTGTCGCGACGGATCAGGAATGGTTGGCCCGCCGGTTGTTCCTTGGGCTTGGTCAACGGCGGCCCTTTGCCGATCGGCCCTTTGCCCGGCTGGCCGGGGGCCCCCATTTGCGGCGATTGGTTCGCGGCGGCGGGTTGTTGCCAGCCGCGTGGCCCCAGCGTCGTGAACACGATCCGACCGCGCCCGAATGGCCGAGCCATCGAGGCCGGCCAGCCATTGACCGTGTGAACGACCGTGTCGATCTTGCCCGGCAGTACACGGACGAAATCGACGGGCCGCTCGAACTCGCGCGCCGGCACGGCCACCGAACTATCTCGATTGCGATGGATCTCGAACGTCGTCAGGCCAACCCGATCGACCACGTCGAAGTCGAGGTCTTCGCCAAGGACGCGGGCAACGGTGGTCGGATCGACCTGATCGAGCTGAATCCACAGGTACCCGCCGGCCTGGACCCAATGTCGCAAGGCTCGGAGCCCGGCCGGGTCGTTGCCGATCCGATTCGTCGCGAGGATGAAGTGATCGACGCCATCGTAGGCCTCGGCCATCGGCGGGATCACGTGTTCCTGAACGACGGAGATGAGCGGCGACAAGGCACCGATCGAACGGAATACGTAGGCGAGTTGAATCGTCTCGCGGGCGTTCGAGTCCAAAACCGCCGCCGGCTCCTTTTCCCCGAGTTCCTTGGCGCGATCGACCATCACGATCGTGGTCGGTTCGCGCTTGCGGTAGATCACGCCACGCGATCGAACCTTTTCCTCCGTGGTGGGCAGTACGATCGCGTCCGTTCCGTTGGTCCGATCGAAGAGGAGGAAAATGACATCGCGGCCCATTTCAATTTTGCGGCCGGTTCGCTCGTCGACTTGAGCGGGTGCCGGGCCGACCGGCAGCCAGGTGTTCGAGACGGTCTTGGCCGGCACCCACAAGTCGCAGGCGTATTGAGCGTCCGAGGTGCCCTTGAAATACGCGACGATGCGGGCGAGCCGCGGCGTGTCGCTCGGGTTCACGACCGAGAAGCGAAGCGTACTCCACGCTTCGGTCACGCTGGTCCGGGCACCCGACGGATGCCCGCCCTGCAAGCGAAGTGGGGACGCTTCCTGAGCGTGAGCGAGCCCCGAGAGGGTGAGAGTGAACGCGCTGAGAAAGGCAAAGCGGACGGCGTGCGTCATGAATAATCCCGGCCGACGGCGACCGCAAAACAAACGACAGATGGGCCGTTGTAGCGACGCCGACCGGCCTCGTCCCGTGCCCGCTTGAGAATGAGAAAGACGTGAGACGCATACGATGACAGTCCAGTGATCGAGCGGATGCCAAATGGCCGACGTGACGCAACTTCTCGAAGCGGCATCGTCCGGCGACCCGAAGGCGGCCGCCGAGTTGGTGCCGCTCGTCTATGACGAATTGCGGAAG
>JANLUE010000565.1:0-11846 GCA_031363325.1 Gemmataceae bacterium | reverse complement strand
TCCAGCGCTCCGAGATGATCAAATCGCGATACTCGGCCCGCCAATCCTTGAGCCGGTCCCGGACCGCTTCGAGTGTGCCCCCGCCGCCCTGGGCCAAGAGATGCCGGTCCAGTTCGGCCACACACGCCTCCCGGCCGTCCCGCAATTCGGTCGCGGGAGGCACGGGCACTCGGAGCAGCCCGGCCACGAACTTGGTCGCGTTCGGATCGACCTGGGCCGACTCCCGGGGAACGTTGCCGGTCGGCCCGCGGGCGTTGGCCTCCGCCCCGCGTTCGAGTAACAGGGCGGTCACTTCCGGCCGGCCGAGGAAGACCGCCGAATGGAGCGCCCGGTGTCCGCTTCGATCCGCGCCGTTCGGGTCGGCCCCGGCTTCCAGTAGTACTCGGGCGATCTCCGCGTCCCCGTACAACGCCGCCCAGGCCAGGGGCGGGATGCCGAACTCCGGATCCGGTTCGTTCACTCCGGCGCCGCTCCCGAGCAGCCGGGTGACTTCTGCCAAGTTCCGACCCCGAACGGCTTCGGTCACGGGCGACGTTCCGGCGACCGCCCGGGTCGCCCGCGGGGCCGAGTCGCCGGCCCACAAGTTCACCCACTGGAGCAACGGAACGACGGTCACGAACCCAAGAAGCAGCGGTACCAAAACCCGTTGAAAGCGATGTTCGAGCAACGCCCCGATTCCTCGACGCCGGTACAAGAGCATCGTGAAGTAGCCGCTCACGAAAAAGAAGAGTTGCATTCGGAAGCCGTGGATGGCCTCGAACAGCCAGCGGAGGGAATCGCTCTGGGCGCGGTCGGCGACGACCCACGGCGTCCCCCCGAATGAAAGGGCCGCATGGACGGCGATGCCCAGGAGCATGGCGAAGGCTCGTAGGGCGTCCACGTGGTGCAGGCGGTTGTTCGAAGTCATTGAGGCTCGAAAACGTGACTGATGGGCGATGGGCGAGGTATTACCGTGGCCGACCCGGCGATGTTTCACTCGTCGCTGTTAATGAGATTCGCCGCCAGGAGTGCGACCTTTGCCAATTCGGATCGACCAGAGAAAAAAGGCGAAATCATGGTTGATCGCCCGGGCGGAAGCGAGGAAACTTCTTCTCGTCGCCACGACAGGTTCTGATCGAAGAGAAGGCTCACGCGGTCGGCCTCGACAATTGATTGGCCGCGAACGCGAAGCACGCTCGTACGTCATCGATCGTCGCCTCGCGTACACGTTCCGGAACCCTCTTAGCGCTTGTCCGAGTAGTCCGCCCGCAACGGTGCGTCGTTCGGATTTCGCCAGTCGTACGTCGCCCAGATCGCCATCGCGGCGAGGCCGAGTAACGGCGCGAGCCCCGTCAGGATCAACGGAAGGTCGTACGAGCCGGTGCTCTTGATGTGATCGCCGATCGCGCCTTGCATGGTTCCGACCGCGAACCAGGAGGTCGCCGCGAGCAGGCCGGAGACGGTACCCATGTGTCGGGCCGGGAGTTCCTGGGCGAGCGCGTAGTATTGCGGATGCGCTCCCAGAGCACCGGCCCCGACCAGGACCAGTGCGCCAAGTAGCAACGGGCCGGGTTCGAGCGAGGGCACGAGGGCCGACAGGGCGATCAGGGCGGCACACAACGATGAACTCCCTAATCGGGCCCAGCGAACGTGCAGGCCCCGCCAGGTCAAATAGCTGACCACGCCCCCGAAGAACAAACACCCCACGTCGGCGACCAGATAGTACGCCGACGTGAAATAGTTCGCGGCCGATTCGGAGTACGCGTGATGTTCCTTCAGATACTTCGGCAGCCAGGCACGTTGAAACTGCCACGCCAACGAAATCGTGATCACGATTGTGACCAGGGCCCCAATCTGCACGCCAAGTCGGAGGAGCGGGACGGGCTCAGCGACGCTCGTCGATTCGGCCGGAGCGTAGCGCAAGTCGGTTGGCCGAATCAGCCAGAACCAGAGCGGCACCCAGAGCAACCCGCCGACTCCGATGATCAGAAACGGCGCTTGCCAGGGAAGCCCGCTCGCGCGAATCGCCTGAATCACCAAGGGTGTGAGGACGGCCCCCATCGACGCGCCGCTTTGCAAGATGCTGTTGCCGAGCGGGCGTTGCGTATCGCTCAAAATGTTCCGGGCCGTTAGCAAGGCGCACGGCCAATGGCCCGCTTCGCAGAAACCCAGGAACGTTCGACATGCGAACAACCAGCGAAATTCGCCGGAGCCGGGATCGCCCGGTTGTCCGAACGCTTCGACGACTCCCGGCCAACTGGCGGCCGGCGACGCGATGCCGGCCAGCGACCAGCCGACGAGCACGAACGGGTACAGTCGTCGCGGACCGATGCGATCGGCCACGAACCCGAAGAAGATGCCACCGCACGCGAACGCGTAGCTGAACCACTTCTCAAGCGTGCCGTATCGCCCGTCGTCGAGATGAATGCCTTCCGGCAGGGCCGCTTTCAATTGCGTCGCGGTCAACGACAGAGTCTGGCGGTCCATGTAGTTGAGCATGGTCGCCAACAAAAGCGTGCCGCACACCCACCATTTCCAGTTTGGGCCACGCGGCTTCATCCGTCCCACTCCCGGCCGTCCCAGGCGACGACGCGTTGGAGCAAGTCGACGACGCCCCTGGCGAAGCAAGCGAACAGACCTTCGCCCTTCTCGGCCGTCGCGTGTTGCGACAGTCCGATGTGGCCTCGCTCACTGCGATCGGGCATCGTCCAGGCGCGCTGGGCCGGCTCGAAGCCCCGACCGAACGGCACGTCCGGACTGCTCGCGACATCGCCGACCACGAGATTCGGCGCGAGCCGCAGGATCATCGACGTTTCCCATTCGCAGGCATGGCCCATTTGCTTCTGCACGAGGCCGGGCACGTCGCGGACCGGGTCGGCCCCGGTCAACCAGTACGTCGCCGAGAGGAGCAACAAGTCACTGCGCTCCCGGTATTTCTGCCGCAGTTCGTACGTCGCCTGTTGGGCCGGCACGATGTTGCCGCCATGTCCGTTCAGGAACACGAGCCGCCGGAAACCGTGCGCGACGAAGTTCTCCGCCATGTCGCGGAGCAAGTCGAGATAGACGCGCGGCGACGCGGACATCGTGCCGGGGAAATCGAGATGGTGCTCCGAGTTGCCGAACCACTGAAGCGGCGTGAACAGCACGGTCGTCTCGAGTTCCGGCGCGGCCCGACGCAAGACTTCGCCGAGCAGCAAACTATCGGTGAACACGGGCAAGTGATGCCCGTGTTGCTCGAGCGCCGCGATCGGAAACACGACCGGCATATTCCGGTCGAGCGCCCGGACGGCGGGCCAGGCGAGGGATTGGAGGTTCATGAGGGGAGCATATGAGCAACGACGCGCTCGGTCGGGTCGAAACACCAAGCCTCGATCGAACTCGTCTCTAAAGCAGCACGACGGACCCTTCGCGGACCGACCGTTCGCAGGCTTCAATCATCTTCTGGGCCGTGATGGCGTCGGCCATCGTCGAAAGGGGGGCTTCGCCACGCCGGATGGCGTTGTCGATGAAGAAACGCACTTCGTTCATGACCGAGCCGGCGTAGGCCGTGTACGTCTGCGAGTGGACGAGGCCCGGCTTGATCTCGACGTGATCTCGATAGCTGTACCGCGTGCTCCCGCCCGTCCCGATCACCTTGACCATGACCGTCCACGGGTCGGCCGCGTGATCGTCGGCCGCGAAGCTGGCGCACAGGTGCGCGAGCGCCCCGTTCTCCATTTCAAGTTGCACCATCGCAATGTCTTCTTCCCTGTACTCCTTGTAATGCAAGCACGCCTTCATGGCGCACAGGCGCTTCGGCTTGCCGAGCAAGTAGAGCAGGATGTACGAGTTGTGCGTCAGGATTTGGCGGACGACGCCGGGATAGCGCGAGGCGACTTCTTCCGGATGGTGGATGTTGTACATCGCGTAACATGAGACCACGCGGCCCAGATCGCCCCCGTCGATGAGTTCGCGGCTCCGCGTCATGCCCGCTTCGTAAATGTAATTGTGCCCCGGCATGCACACGAGCTTCTTGCGGTCGGCCAGAGTTTTCATCTCTTCGATCTCGGCGACACTCGCGCCGACCGGTTTCTCGACCAGAACGTGCTTGCCCGCGTTCAAGGCGAGCTTGGTGTATTCCAAGTGCGTTTCGAGATTGGTGAGGATGAACACCGCTTGGATCGCCGGGTCGGCGACGAGGGCCTCGGGCGAATCATAGGCTTTGCAAATGAACTCGCCCGCTCGTTGCCGCGCTCGCTCCTGAGACCGATTCCACAGGCCGACGAGCTTCGCGCCGGGGCAACGCTTGACGGCCTTGTCGTGGAGAATCGAGATATCGCCGGCGCCGATGAAGCCGACGCCAATCGTGTCCGTGGCCATGCGGGAGAGTTCCAGTTGCGATAGGGGTATGGCGGGCGTTTTAGGGCCGAGCCGCGCGGGGAACAAGATCGACGAACGCCTCGCGATAGAATGTCTGGACGCTTTCGACGACCCCGTGTGGACGATTCCAACCTTGCCGTCCACTTCATCCAATCGTGCCGAGCGCTGGCGAGCCATCGTTCGTGGCGAGACCTGGGGGCTCGGACCGGCGATCGCGCGGCGATTGCTGTGGTGCGCGCGTGGCCCGTACGCCATTGGCGTCTGGTGGCGGAATCGACGCTTCGACCGAGGCCGCGATGTGCATCGTGCCGGCGTGCCCGTCATTTCGATTGGAAACCTGACCGTCGGCGGGACCGGTAAGACGCCGTGCGTCGAGTACGTCGCCCGACTCTTGCGCGAGCACGACTTGCAGGTCGCCATCTTGAGTCGCGGCTACGGAGTCGAAGCGGGCCGCAACGACGAGGCGATGGTCCTCGAAGAGAACCTGCCGGACGTGCCGCACTATCAGGGTCGCGACCGGGTCGCGTTCGCCGCGATCGCGATCGAGGAATCGGAGAGCGAAGTCCTCGTCCTCGACGACGGGTTTCAGCATCGTCGCTTGGCCCGCGCTCTGGATATCGTGCTGATCGACGCGACCGACCCCTGGGCGGCCGGCTACTTGTTCCCACGCGGTGGGCTTCGCGAACCGCGGCCAAACCTTCGCCGCGCCGGCCTGATCCTGCTCACTCGGTGCGACGCGGTCGAAGCGGCCGTGCTCTCGGACCTCCGGGCCACGATTCAAAGACTTTCGCCGGCGGTGCCGCTCGCGCAATCGATTCACGCGCCGCTGGAACTGTTGGCTGGCGAGGCGAGAAAGCCGGTCGAAGGGTTGCGGGGCCGACCGGTCGCGGCCTTCTGCGGGATAGGCAACCCGGACGCGTTCCGCCGTACGCTCATCGACCTCGGGGCCGATGTTCGAGACTTCCGGGCATTCCCCGACCATCATCCGTATTCGCGGGGCGATGTCGAGGAATTGCAACGTTGGGCGGGCGAACAAGCGCCGGACGCCTGGCTAGTCACCACGCAAAAAGACTGGGTCAAGTTGCGCGTCGATGAACTCGGCGGCCGACCCCTCTGGGCCGTCCGAATCGGACTCAAGATCACGGACGGGCAGGATCGTTTCGACCAAGCTGTCCGGAAGGCCGCCGGCCGATAGTCGCCGAGCCCGAGTTTAGACGGCCAATCGACTGATGCGCACGTACATGTTCCCCTCGCCGCGATTGCGGTCGACCGTGAAGACGGTGACGCCGGCCACGACTCGTTTCTCGCTCTTGATGACGTAGGGCACGTAGCGGAGTTTCCGTTGGCCGGAGGCGGTCGCTTCCACGACGAGGACCCCGAGGCCTTCGCCCTGTTCCTCCAGGGTGTCCGGCTCCGTGATCATGATGTGGCCGAATGAAGTCGGGTTGTCCTTGGACGGGTCGGCGATTCGACCGGAGGCGTCGCACATGACCAGGACGTACGTTTCTTCGCCACGCAGTTCCTTCAGGCTCGTCACCGGTGTGGTGAGCCCTTTCCGATGGTGCAAGTCGCTCATCAGCGAGGTCGGGCCCGGATCCTCGTCGGTTTTGGCGTGGAGCCAATCCTGTTCTTGCACGACGCGCTGGATGTAGTTGCCGACGAAGCCGTTGCAGTCCAGGCCGATGAAGTCGAGCGTGCCGAACCGCTCCAACGGCGTACTGACTTGGCGGAAGCGATAGAGCAGTTGAATGGCCACCTGCACGTGTTCCGGCGAGCCCTTGCCGACGAACGGATAGTGGAAGAACCGCCGCACGGTTTCGGCGGAACGAACGTCGAGTTCCCGCGTCACGCCCCAGATGTCTTTCACCGTCACCTTGATCGGCTTGCGGAGGTTCGGGGCGACGTCCTGGGTCCAGAACGGGTAGGACCACGGCGAGTGACCCAGTCGGTAGTTGTCGACGGTGACCGTCTGCCAGCCCGTCGGCGGTTCGTAAGCCACCTTGGGCTTGCCGGCCTTGCCGCTCAGTTCTTGCGGGTAAAGATAGACGTCCCGGTACAGGTATTGGTCGGCGAATTCAACCGGCGTCATCTTGGCGGCCATGGTCGTTCTCCATTGATGTCGAGACGGCTCCCGAATTCAGTTGGACCGTGCCCAAAGGAACTCGATCGCTCCGACTCACTTCCACCTAGGCGAGCGGAATCGGGCTGTGACACGAATTTGGAAAACAATTTGGCCGCAATGACATGCTCACCCGTCAATTGACCGCCGACTCGAGTTCGCAAAGATCGTTGTCCGTTGACGCGTTTCAATTCGCATGACGTGTCTACGCCCCTGGAGTTCCGTCATGATCCGGATGAAGCGACCGTCACTCGTCATCAATTCCCACGATGTCCCGTGGCCCCGTTACCGAATGTGGGAGACGATTGACGCGGCCCCCGGCACCAATGCCCAGGCGGTCGTCGAAATGATTGTGCGCGCGAATCGCCAGGCGCTCATGCAGGAAGAGTCGCCGCTCGCGAACGTGGTCATCAATTGCCACGGCGGGGATGGCGGGGGCGTGCTTTGGGTCGGGGGCGAGAACGATTTGGCGTCGCGCATCAATCAGGAACGACTGGCACCGTTCGCCTTGCTCAAGAAGCGGAACATCGGCACGATTTGGCTCGTCGCCTGTCAGGCCGCCGCCGATCCGTTTGGCAAATCGTTTTGCCAGCAGCTCTCGAGCCTGAGCAACTGCCAGGTCGTGGCCGCGGACGAAGACCAGTACGTCGGCCTCTGGGGCGGCTCGCGAATCGCTCGTCCCGGCGGCGGGAACCAGATCGACGAGTTCGAGGGCAACGTCTTCTCCTTCACTCCCGCCGCCGGAATGGCGACCATCGACCCCCACGAGTCGATCTTCACGATCCTCGAATAGGGTGGCCGATTCGCTGCGATTTTGGTTGTCCTTCGCCGGCGCGGAACCGCATTTGCACTGGCTCCTTCACTGCACAAGGGAGCCGAGACATGCCGAACAATCGAATTGTTGGGGATCGCGTTCGTTACGCCGTCGTCGGCGCGGGCTGGTTCGGGCAGGCGGCCGTCCTCCCGGCGTTCGCCAACGCCAGGGAAAACAGCAAGCTCGCGGCCATTGTCTCGGGCGATGTCGAGAAGCGGGCGGTGTTGTCGGCCGACTATGGCGTGCCCGCACATCCGCTCGATTCCTACCGAACTTTGCTCGCGTCGGGCGAGATTGACGCGGTCTATCTGGTCAGCCCAAACTCGGCCCACCGCGAACAAGCCATCGCGGCGGCCGAACATGGCGTTCACGTGCTATGTGAGAAGCCTCTCGCCGACACGGCCCTCGCCGCGGAAGCGATGACGACGGCCTGCGATCGGGCCGGCGTTCGCCTCATGACCGCCTATCGTCTGCACTTCGAACCGACGCACTTGAAGGCCATCGAGCTTTTGAACGAAGGAGCGATTGGCGAACCGCGGCTCTTTTCCGCAACCTTCACCCAACAGGTCGAGCCGAACAATGCGAGGCTCTCCGCTTCGCTCGGCGGCCATCCGCTGACGGATGTCGGCATCTACTGCGTGAACGCGGCCCGGTATTTGTTCCGGGCGGAGCCGATCGAAGTGACCGCTTTCGAAGGACGCGGCAACGACCCCCGCTTCAACGAAGTGCCCGAGATGGTCTCGGCCATCTTGCGCTTCCCGAACGACCGGCTGGCCTCGTTCACCTGCGGTTTCGGTTCGTCCAAGTCCTCCACGTTGCACGTCATCGGTACGATGGGCGACCTGCGACTCGATCCGGCGTTCACGCACGTTGGCGAGCGGAAGATGATCGTTACCCGCGATGGTAAAAGTCGGGAAACAACCTTCCCGGAAAGCGACCAGATCGGCCCGGAGATCGTGTATTTCTCGGATTGCGTCCAACACAATCGGCGGCCGGAGCCCGATGGCCGCGAAGGCGTGATCGACCTGTGGATTCTGGAAGCGATCAAGGCGTCGTGTCGGAAGGGCATGGCCGTCCCACTTCAACCGGTCGCGGCAAAGCCTCGGCCAAATGCGAATCTGGAAAAGACGAAGCCCGCTCGCAAGGAGCCCGACCTCGTCAACGCGGCCGCGCCCTGACGGTACGCCGATTGCCCGTCGCAACCTGCCTGGCGGCGAAGTGCCGACGGACTTCAAGACGAAAGAAAAGCAACAGTGCTTCATGTTGAAGCGGACCAACAAGTAAGCGAATCCCGTTCAACGCGAACCATGCGCTGGAGGCGTTGCAACAATTAGCGAGCCTCCGGCTGCTAATGTCACCCCCCACCTTGGGCAAGATGGCTGCGCCATCTTGCCCAAGGCTATTTTCGTCGAAGCCTTTGGCCTGAAAACGGACCCATCGATTTCGCTTCCATCCAATCGGCGCCGGTAGGAGTTACCGCGCGTCGAGTTCGATTCCCGGAATTTCCGCCGGATTCCATTTCCCTTCCCGCGTCCTCGGCCGGTATCATTCTCCGAAGCCCACCTTCCCTCTCTCTCACTCCCGTATCTCATGGCACGCTTCCTCGCGCTCGTCGGGCTGTTGCTCGCTTCGGTCTCGGCCCGGGCCGACTTGTACGACTACGTCAAGAAACCGGACGACTCCTTCAAGTGGTCCATCAAGGAGAAGACCGTCGCCGAGTCCGGCACGTCGTACATCCTCGATATCACATCGCAAACCTGGCACGACATCAAGTGGGAACACCAGATGCTGGTGTACCTGCCGACTGGCGTGAAGCCGACCGATTCGATCTACCTGTGGAACGAAGGCGGTCGGCCCGACCCGGTGCGCTCCGTGTTGGCGTTCGAGGTAAGCCGACGCGGCAAGATCCCGGTGGCGTTCCTGTACGGGATTCCGAATCAACCGTTGTTCGGCGGCAAAAAGGAAGATGCCCTGATCGCCGAGACGTTCCTTCGTTACTTGAAGTCCGGCGACGAATCGTGGCCGCTGTTGTTCCCGATGGTCAAGAGCCTCGTTCGGGCCATGGACGCGGTCCAGGCGTTCGCGAAGGACGAATGGAAAACGGAAGTGAAGTCGTTCGTCGTATCGGGGGCCTCGAAGCGCGGCTGGACCTCGTGGCTGACCGGTGCGGCCGACCCGCGCGTCAAGGCGATCGCCCCGCTCGTGATCGACACGCTGTCGATGCAGAAACAGCTACCCCACCAGATACTCTCGTTTGGCAAACCGAGCGACATGATCCGCGATTACACCGATGCGGGCCTGGTGCCGATCCCGAAGACGACCGAGGCCGAGCGGCTTTGGTCGATGGTCGACCCGTGGATGCACCGCGAGAAATTGACCATGCCGAAAATGTTGATCAATGGCACGAACGACCCCTACTGGCCACAGGACGCTTTGAACCTGTATTGGGACGACTTGAAGGGGGACAAGTGGATTCTCTATGTTCCGAACGCGGGTCATGGAGTCGAACAGACCTATGCGGACGGGCACAAGGATCGACTTCGGGCGATCAACACGATGGCGATGTACGGCCGCAAGCAGATCAAGGGTGAAGCGATGCCCAAGCAATCCTGGAAACACGACGACTCCGGCGACAAATTGCGAATCACGGTCTCGAGCGACAAGGCACCGAAGACGGTGCGCGTCTGGCAGGCCGACGCGACCACGCGCGACTTCCGCAAGTCGCGCTGGAGCGAGCGCGAGATCAAGTTCGACAACGGCACGGCCTCGGCCGAAGTCGATCGGCCAGCGGAAGGTTGGCGAACGTTGTTCGCGGAATGCGAATACGACGAAGAGGGCGGCGTGCCGTACTTCCTGAGCACGCAGTTGCGGATGGTCGAAGCGAAGAAGTGAGCCTATGCGATCTGGCCGATCCGATCGCGGATCGGCCGGATCAAAATTCACCCAGCACTACTCAGCCATCGGGGTTCGCCAGCAATAGCCGAAGTTTTTCCGTCAACTCCGCAGGCAATCGGTCGAGCCATGACGCATCGACCAAGCCAACGTCGATCATGTCGCGTACGTGGGTTCGATCCTTGTCTCGAAAAGAAGTCAGCTTCATTCGCACCAACGCGGACAACGAAATCGTCTGGAAGCTGAGGCCCGGCTCCGCGTCGGCAACATCCGGAGTTGTCTCAGTGTATTCCGGTCGTACTTTTTCATTCGCGAAAATAATGTGGACGGCATCCCGGGCCTTGGCGCCCGCACCGTCGAGGAACATGTCGATGCCGGCCGAATGCCGATATTGAAAGCCCGCGGCCGACAACGCCGTCTTGACTCGCTCGAGGTCGGACCGGCGAATCAGAATGTCGACATCTTGGGTATTGCGCACGGCCGCCGGATCGATTCGGCCAACCCACTCGGCCACGGCGTTGCCGCCAATTACCGCGTACGCAATCTCCGATTGCTCCAGGGCCTCGCTCGCGCGCAGTAAACGCAGCCGTACTTTTTCCACTTCGCGCGCCACCCTTTCCCAGCCGGAAATGATTGGCCCGGCCGAACGAGTGATCGATTCAATCTCTTCCGAAGTCGTGGCCATACGAACAGTCTATCATCGAGAATCGAGTTTGAAGACTCATCGCTTCGACCCGATCAGTTTGATCAGCGCTTTCTGCGGGTCGGCGAATTTCGATAGGCCTTCGCGCATCAGCACGTCTTCGAGCTTCGACATGTCGACTTTTTTCCAGATCTCGGCGACTACTTCCGGTGGCGGGAGTTGATCGACCTGCCGGGTCAACGTGCGACCGCTCGCTTGCACGTCGGCATTGGTTTTCGGCGGGTTCGTCTGAATGTCCGAGCCGGCGAACGCTTCGACGTATTTCCAGGCCGCGTCGGTCGGCTTCTTGGTTCCCGTGCTTGCGAAGATCATCTCTTGTTTGAGATGTAGGCCCTTGTCGGACCAGAACTTCTGGTTGAGGTTCCAAATGTGTTTCGCGTTCACGATGCCGACCTGCCCCTGAGCGGCCGGCGACAGGTCGGGCACGTGCTTCTCCGTATACACGTCGAGGCGGCTCACGAAGATGCTGTAGACCGACTTGAAGCTATCGCGATTCATTCGCCGTTGGGCGCCGCGCCAACAAGCGTCGCGGGCCGCGTTGTACTGGCGTTCGCTGAAGATGAGCGTCACGTTCGGTGTGATGCCGGCCGCCACGACTTCTTCGAGGGCCGCGAGTCCGCCGGGAGTCGCCGGAATCTTGATCATCCGGTTGGTGTGCCCGGCCGACCATTGCTTCGCCAACTCGATGTACCGGGCGGCCTTGGCCTCGACGCTCAGAGTGTTCGCCGGGTCTTCGAGGAGGGGGTCGAGTTCGAAGCTTACCCAGCCATCGTCGCCCCGCGTTTTCTCCCAGACCGACTGAAATTCGGCCTGGGCGCGCTTGACGAGTGAATCGGTCAGGTGCCAGGCGATGGCCTCGTCGTCGAGCCCGGCCTGGACGGCGGAACGCAGGTCCGCGTCGAACCGACCGGTCTGAATCAGGTCGGACACGATGATCGGATTGGACGTGGCCCCGGTCGCCCCGAACGCGAGGTTCTTGC
>JANLUE010000535.1:0-1535 GCA_031363325.1 Gemmataceae bacterium | reverse complement strand
ATGTCGCCGAATTGCCGGGGGCGAAGGGTTGGACCGTCCGGCAGAAATCCTTCGTAGCCAGCCGTGCGCAGCAGTTCAAACACCTGAGCGGCCGAACGACCGGGGATGTCCGGGTTGCCCGAGACTTCGATGAGCCAGGCCGGCCGATGTCGCGAAAGGATCGTGGCGGCCCCGCGCAGGACGCTCAGTTCGTGGCCTTCGACATCGCACTTCACGAAGTCGATGCGAGGCAGATGAGCGAACAGATCGTCGAGCCGACGCGCCGGGACCTGGACTGAGTTACTCGTGGCGGGTTCGCAGACTCGCGCCTCGTACAAGTTCTCGCCGCCGCGTTCATACGAGGGCACGCTCATCGTCACAGTGCCACTTTGGTCCGAGGCGGCCACATTGTGAACGGTGACCGTTCGCAGCCCGAGGCGCGAAACGTTGGAGCGCAGTACGTCGAACGTCGACGGAATTGGTTCGAGGGAGTGGACGGTGCCGGATGGCCCAACGGCTTCCGCCAGGAATCGGGAATACAGGCCAAAGTTGGCCCCGAGGTCGAGGGCGGTCCCGCCCGCTTGGAGGAACTGCGGGAGAAAAGCCATCTCCGGTTCCGGCCCGGCTGTCGCGAGTTTGCGGGCGTAGTGCCAGCGCCGGGCCCGTTGCAGGAGCCCGCTCGGCAACCAGCGAAAGACGAACGGCTTGGCGATCGCGGCAAGGAGCATCATCCACCTCGAGGTTTCGAAGTGGAATTGGAACACGAACGGTTGGAAAAATCTACCGCGATCCCTTGGCCATCCAGTCGGCCCAGGCGCTGGCGTCCGGCGGCAGGTCCTGGCCGCTGATTTTCACCAGCGAATCGTGGGCCCGGCCGCGAAGAGCCACGTCCTTTTCGACCTTGAGCACGCCGACGAGCGTTTGAATCGCCGTCGGGTCCTTGTCGTAGTTGCCGAGCGCTCGAATCGCCGCCAGGCGAACGTCGAACCGGTCCATCTCGCTAATGCCCGCTTCGACGGACAGCCCGACGGTCTCGACGCCCTTCGGTTTCGCTTCGCCCGGGCCGGCCGCGACCGTGACCAGAAGGCTCAAGCCCTCGGGGCTCTTGTGGCGACCGAGTGCTTCGAGCGTGCCCGACTGAATGCCGGTGACCGTGTCCGGCGTGAAGGTGGAGATCGCGCCGCGAACGCCGGCGAACGAGGCGGCCGGCGTCACATCCGCATTGGCCAATGGATTGTCGAGCGAGGCGTTGCGATAAGCGGCGATCAGGATCGGGCCGACCCGCGGGTCGTCGAACCTCGACAGGGCCGCAACGGCCGCGAGGCGACACATGGGCCGCCGATCGGTCGTCGCGCTCGCTTGCAAGATCGCGATCGCGCGGTCTTGTTGCGCGTCTGTCCCGCCCGACTTACGTGGTTCCTTCAAGTCCTGCATCGCCCGCACTCGATCGTCGCCAACCTCCACAGTTTCGAGGACCTGCATGGGGTCTTCGGACGTGAAGAGCGTGTGGAACGGCCGTTCCTTGAACCGTTGGCTGGTGACGAGGTCGTACGTCC
>JANLUE010000507.1:0-5053 GCA_031363325.1 Gemmataceae bacterium | reverse complement strand
AGCTGCCGCCCGAAACCGTCGTCCCGTTGACGATGAAGTTCGCACCGCGGCTTCGGGCCTTGCTCCGATCCACTCGAGCCAGCGTCACGTCGAGTTGGACGTGCGGTACGTTGCCGCCCCCGCCGACCGAGATCGTGTTCACGGCGACCTGGAGGCCGAGCGCTCGGGCGAGCTGGGCCACCGTGTCGCGGTCGTCTTCGCGGGCCGCGTAACCCGACAGGATCACGCTCGTTCCCGCGTCGCCGATCGGCGTCACATCGACCGCGGCCGATGGGACCGTCTTCCGGATCAGCGTCTTGAACAGCTCAACGTCCCGCTGGACGATGATCAAGTAGCTTTCCTTGGTCCCGTCCGTGGCCGTCACATCGAGCTTGCTCGTGCCGGCCGTTCGACCGAGCAGGAGCAGCGAACTGACGTCGCTCGGATATTCGAGGACCTGGACGACTCGTTCGTTTTCGTTGACCGCTTCCTTGATGGGCTTCTTGCCCTTCATCTGGAAGCGGACCTGACCCCCGATGGTCACGTTGATGGCCGACGCCGCACTCGGCGCCGCCATCGGGGGGTCCTTCTTTTCCTGAGCGACGGCCATCTCGGCCGTCCCCGCGAAGCCCAGCGCCACCAGGGCCGAGGCGGCCCACGCGCGGGCGAACTTTTTCAGGTGCATCCTTTCACCTCTCCTTTGGGCCATGGCGGGGGTCGGCGAAATCCTTCGCTCCGACTCCCCGTCACTTTGTCAACTCTCGCTCGCACACGGGCGGTGGGCGATGGGCGATCCTCACTGGCCGGTCGTCGTATCGCCGTCCGGTTTTTTCTCGGTCTTCTCCGATTCACCCCGGTAATCGTTGGCCGACTTCTCGGAATCGAAGTCCTTCCACGTTCCCGGAGCGATCTCCAACCAAATGATCTTGCGAACCTGGCCGCCTTGTGCGATGGTCTGCACGAAGCGGGGATACTTCGGTCGTTCGACCACGACCATCGGGGTCGGGGGCTTCGGCTCGATCTTCGGGCCCACGACCGGGTCTTTCGGCTCGTCCTTCTTCTCGATGACCACCGCCTTGTCGCCGACGAGCGTCCGATACATCCGGGTGCCTTCCGCCACGTCCTTGATCACGAACCGGCCCAGCAACTCGTCCGTCGAAGTGAACACGCCTTCGGGGGCCTTCTTCACTTCATCGACATCGAAGAAATCCTTGACGTTGTCCTTGTTCAGGATCGTGTTCTGCGGGACGGCCCGCTTGGCCACGACCACGGTGTCGAACTTCTCGGCCGGCGGGCTCACCGAGACGGTGGCCGTTGGGCCACTCGCGTCGAACGGATCGTCGATCCACTCGATCTCGCCCGACAAGCCCTGTTCGGCCTTCGTCAACGGCCCGTTCCGCAACACCAGCTTCAACGTCCCCTTCTTCTCGGAGAGCGCCAACAGAGTCGCCTGTTTATCGTTCACGCCGATCGACACGCTCTGAACGACCGGGATCGAAGTTCCCGTCTTTTCGTCGAGCCGGTCGATCTTGCCGACCGCCAACATCAGCATGTCGCGGAGCAGGATGGCGGCGCGGGTCTTGCCCGAGGACATCCGCTCGATGTACATCACGTCGACCTTGGCTCCGGGCTTCGCGAAGCCATCGACGGCATCCGTGTCGGCGATCTTCAAAGCAATCTGCTTCATGCCGTCCGGGAGCTGGGTCTTCACCGCGCTCCCGAAATCGCCAAGCGCCAGGACGTTGCCGGCCTTCAAGGTCCGGTTCGTGTTCTTCTTGGCGATCGCCGCCAGGTCGGTCACTGGGTCCAGCGGAGCCAGGGACTTCGGGACTTCCGAATACGCCAGGAATTGCGACAAATTCTTGTCGTCAATCGTGGTGTCGAGCGGGATGTCCTTTATGGCGACCAGGAGCTTGATGGTCTCCGGCCCCTTGGACCCACCCGCACTGAGCTTGGCGACCGCGATGGCAGCCACGAGGCCGCACCCGATGGCCACACCGAGCATAATGAGATTCTTCTGTTTCATGGCTGCCGAACCTTGTTGCGCCGCTGGTTGTCGCCGCTCTCGACCGACCGAAGTCGGCGAGTCCTGACGGCCCTCGCGGGCCGCGCCATCCGTGGTCTTCGTATTTCCCTCTGGGGCGATTCTCGGCTTCGACCGGTCGCGGGTTCGACGCGTGACTTTGCCCGGCTCGCCGATTTCATCGACTTTAGCCGGCCTAGGTATTCACCGAATCTCACGCTTCGTATCGAAGCTTAGCACTCTACTTCTCTTGCCGGGGATACCCGGCCCGCCGTTTCTTTCGGTTGCGCGGTGGCGGACTCTTCAGTTTTTCCACTCCTGGCGGGTTTGACGAGGACAGCGAATCCACCGCTTTCGCCGAACTTGCGACGGTTGGGCAGGCCGTGCCGGTTCCACCGAATGGCGAAGCGATCGTCACGGGGTCGGCAACGTTCCCTCCATGAACCGGTAAGCCAGGTAGCCGAGGAACCCGACGCACAATGGGATGCCGTAAGGCAACCGGTCCCAGCCCGGCCGCCGCGCTTGCGACCGGGCGGCGGCCGCTCCGGCCCCGACCGTCGCGAGCACGCGGAGATCGACGAAGATCTCCTTGAAGTTGCTGGCGTTCTTCTTGAACTTCCGGCGGACGATCATCATGACCAATCCGCAGATCCCGCCAACGACCGCGCCGATGCAGAACGCCCAGACCAGGATCAAAACCGATTCGGTTCCACCGAAAAACGCTCCGACCCAACTGCCGAAGCCCATGAGCATCTTGACGTCGCCCTGGCCCATGCCGACGATCGCGAGCAACGGGAACAGCAGGAAGAAGCCGACGGCCGTGCAGGCCATCGCGGTCCCGAGTCCGCCGGTGCCGCCATCGAAGGCGAGCCCGGAATATCCACAGGAGTGAAGGAGGCCGAGGCCCCAGCCGCTCAGGACGAGCGAGAGAGTTAGCCAGTTGGGAACTTTGAAGGCCCAGCCGTCGATGACTGCGGCCAGCACCATGCCGACGCAGACCACGACCAATGGGCCGAAGTTCGTAGATTCGGGGGCGACTTGCGCCCAGATGAAATGGCTGAGGACCGAGGCCACGATCCAGGCGATCGCGAAAAACGGGACCTGGGCCATCTGTTGAAGGAAGGCCCGGTCGATCCCGAGGTCGTCTGGTTTGGCTGCCGTCGGGGCCGGTAGGGTGCCGGTCGCACTGGCGGAATCGTTGGTCATGAGAGCGAAACCTCGCCTGGTGGCGATACGGGGACAGGTCGCCCGCCAACGCGGGCGACCGATGTTCGCTCCCCGGAACTGTCCTCGGGCGACCGATCGGCGGCTCAGCTCGCCGCCGCATTCAGTCCCGCGTTTGCGAACGTGTCATTGGCGTTCGAACCGAGGGTCGTAATCGCCGCGATGCAGACCACGATAATCAGGGCCAACATCACGGCGTATTCGACGGCCGTTGGACCGTCCTCCTGCTTGAGGAAGCGAACGGTCTTTTCCATCAATTTCCGGTACATTCGCGCGCACTCCTGTTCGACGGTGGCGCGGACCAGCATTGCGCTGATCCGTGGATCGGACTCGATCACCCGACGGACAGGAGAACCGGGCCGCCTCGCGGCAGCCGGTACGTGCGGATGAACCTTGGCGGGGGCGAATTTGCCGGGGGGGGCACCGATTCACCCGATTTCGGGTTGCCAGAGGACTGGCAACCGCGGACACGTCAGAACCCTAGGTCGTGGAATCTCCCAGTCAAACGCGTCGTCCGGGAATCGCCAAAAACCGGGCACAACCCTCTAGATCGGCATGGCCCCCATACCCGGTTCAATCGATACAACCGACGAACGTTGGGAAGGCTGGGCAAGCGCGGCGACGTATTGGTCGCTAAACCCGGTTCAAATGTGTGATTCCGGCGGAATCAAATCGGGTGAGAATTTTCAGCTGCCCGTTCGGTCGAAAAACGTTCGCCACGCGGCGAAGGCTTTGCGACACCAGTCGCGTCCCTCCGATGCGACCACGACTCCGGGGCGTTTTCAAACGGCCCTTCCTACAATTTCCCGACGCCCAGTCCGAATCGCGAGCATCGTCGGGGAGCCATGAAAGCACGTCAGGCCGTCATCGTTGAGCCATTCCAGGTCGAAATTCGCGACGCGGAGCTCGCGGGCCCCGCGCCGAACCAAATCCTCGTCGAGTGCGAGGTCAGCGCGATTAGCGCCGGCACCGAACTGGCCGTTTACACCGGGTCGCATCAGTGGCTCAAAGACCCGAAGATGACCGACTGGAAGTTTCCCTTCCGACCGGGCTACAGCGCCGCGGGTCGAGTACTGGCCGTTGGCAAAGACGTTTCCGGCTGGCAACCCGGCGACCGCGTGAGCTACCCGGGGAACCACGCCACGCACGAACTCTTGACCATTGGCCACGAACGCGGCCGACTCTGGAAGATGCCCGCGAACCTGTCGTACGAGAAAGCGGCGCTGGCCTGCATCTCGCGCTACGGGCTCGGTGGCGTGCTGCGGGCCGGCCTCACGCTCGGGCGCTCGGTCGCGGTCCTCGGCCAAGGCATCATCGGTCAGTTCGCGTTGCGATGCGCGCTGGCCGCCGGATGCAACCCGGTCGTGGGAATCGATTCGGTCGCGATGCGCCGTGAAGCCGCCCTCGCCGCCGGGGCGAGTCACGCCATCGACCCATCGACCGGCGACGCGAAACAGCAATTGCAAGCGTTCCTGAATGCCCGCGGCGCCGAAGTCGTGATCGATGCGACCGGCGTGCCCGACGCGGTCCCGGTCGCCATGTCGCTCGCCTGCGACGGTGGCCAGGTCGTGGTCGTCGGCAGCCCGCGTGGGATCGCCAAGGAAGTCAATTTCTACGACGACTTACATCGCCGCTACATTGAAGTGTCCGGCGCGCACGGCAACATGCTCTTTGAGCCGGCCCACGTTCGCCTCGCCGGCGCCTGGGACATCAACAAGGCCCAGACCTGGCTCCTCGCCGCGTTCGCCTCGGGCCGATTGAGCACGGAGAAGCTCGTCACGCACGCGATTCAGCCCGAGGGAATCGGCCAGGCCTACGAGGGGCTGT
>JANLUE010000501.1:0-1665 GCA_031363325.1 Gemmataceae bacterium | reverse complement strand
CGGCTATTCATGAACTGTGGGTGATTGTTACCTGTTTGGTAACACTCAAATCGACCGTCACGCCGATTGGCAAACGCCCCTGGTCACCGCGAACGAGTCGATCGTCACCGACGTGCGGCGGCGGATTCATGCGATTCAGCCGGTCCTGGTCAACGGGCTCGTCGTGTGTCCGACGAACGTCGGGCGGGTTGTCGCGGTCGATCAGAAATCGGGCAAGGTCGCGTGGACGCACGAGTACGCCCCAGTCGGCGCCAAGCGGTTTGAGACGTTCGCCCCGGAATGGACCGTCGGGCCGCCCATCGTGTCCGATGGCCGCGTCGTGTACGGGCCGGCCGATTTCCCCGAGCTGCTGTGCCTTTCGCTGACGAACGGCAAGAAGGCGTGGTCGCTGAAGAAACGCGACGGCCTATACCCGGCGGTCATGGACGATCGCGTCCTGGTGGTCGGCGAGAAGTCGATCCGCGGCCATGCGCTCGCGAACGGGGCGGAACTCTGGACTCTGGACCTGCCAGGCATCTCCTGCGGCCGTGGCACGGCCCTGGGCTCGCGCTACCTCGTGCCCGTCGCCGATCCCACCAATTGGCGCGGTCAGATCGTCGTGGTCGATCCGAAGGCGGGGAAGATCGTCGACGTGCTCAAGCCGAAGAAGGACGAACCGATCGGCAACCTCGTGGTCCACGGCGAATTCCTGCTCACGCAAACCGTGACCGAAGTCGCCGTGTATCGGTTGTTGAAGGTGAAGTAGGGCCACCCAGGATCCGTGCGGCACATATCACGTTTCGGGAACGGGAATTGGCGTCGCTCAACTATTTGCACTTCCCGCGCTTGGGCGACTGGGCCGTTCTGAAGCCACAATCGATGCCAAGAAGCGCCCCCTCGACGCCGCGGCGCGTATACTCTCGATTCCCACCGTTTTCAGGAGTTCGACATGTCACTTCGACGATTGGTGCTCTCCCTACCGGTTTTGGCGATCCTCGCCGTCGCACCCACCCGGGCGGACGAATTGAAGGACGCCAAGGACAACCCCGCCGTCAAACTGTTGAATCGCGACATCCCGCGTCACAAGCAATTTCTCAAAGTCGTCGAGAAGGGCGATGCGGAAGTGATCTTCGTCGGCGACTCGATCACGCAAGGTTGGGAAGGGGCCGGCAAAAAGGCCTGGGCGGACAACTTCGAAGCGCTGAAGGCCGTGAACCTCGGCATCGGCGGCGATCAGACCGGCCACGTGCTCTGGCGGATCACCGAAGGCAAGGAACTGGAGCCGATCAAGCCGAAGGCCGCCGTCATGATGATTGGCACGAACAATATGGGGGCGCATTCGGCCGAGCAGATCGCCGGTGGCGTCAAGGCGATCGTCGCGACGTTGCAAAAGAAGCGGCCCGACATGAAGATCCTCGTCCTCGGTATTTTCCCCCGCTCCCCGAAGCCGACCGACGACGTGCGCAAGAAAGTCGCCGCCACGAACGAGATCATTGCCAAGCTCGCCGACGGCAAAATGGTCTTTTACAAGGACATCGGCAAGGAGTTCCTCGAGAAGGACGGCCTACTCGAAAAGAAGATCATGCCCGACTATTTGCACCTGAGCCCCGAGGGCTATGAAATCTGGGCGAAGGCGATCAAGGACGACCTGGCCAAGCTCCTGAAGTAGCGTGGGTGGTGTTTCGC
>JANLUE010000487.1:0-5223 GCA_031363325.1 Gemmataceae bacterium | reverse complement strand
GGTACGACGCGTTTGGCAAAGTCGTGTCGGAGTCGAACGCGGCGCAGGGGGACCGGTACAAGTTCACGGGCCGGGAGTACGAGAGCGCGTTCGGGGCGTACTACTACCGGGCCCGGTTCTACGATCCGTCGGCCGGGCGGTTCTACAGGGAGGACCCGGCGGGGTTCGCGGCCAACGACCCGAACCTGTACCGTTACGCCGGCAACAGTGGGCCGAACTTGAAGGACCCGAGCGGCCACGATCCGTTCGAGTGGCTGGTGAACCGGTTCGGCGGCGCGGACGCGGTGATGGGCTGGGACGCGGCGCTGGGCAACTATCACACGGGTTGGTTCGCGCAGACAAAGCCGTTCATCTGTGTCAAGTCCATCGTCTAGTTAAACAGTTGCGTATCCAGTTCATGTAGTTCCCGGGCAGGAGTCGATGCAATGAACGATACTGCTCACGTTCGAGCGCTCTATCTCGATCTGATCGAGAAGTGCTTGCTCAACACCATTTATGAAGACGACTACACGGACTGGACGGAGCCTCCCATGCCGCACAAGTTCGACTCATTCAAGCGAAGGCTCGGGCTCGACTGGCCGACACTCGCCCACACGATGATTGGATATGCTCGCCTTCACAGTCTTCGGCAACTCGCGGAAGATCTGTTGGCTCGCAAGGTTCCGGGTGACTTCATCGAAACTGGCGTTTGGCGTGGCGGGGCTTGCATACTTCTACGCGCTGTCCTCAAGGCGTATGGGGTAACTGACCGCCGAGTTTTCGCAGCCGATTCCTTCGAAGGACTTCCTCGGCCCAACGCGGTTGAATACCCGGCTGATGCAGGTGACACCCACCATCAATTCAAGGAGCTCGTGGTTTCTCTGGACCAGGTTCGGGCGAACTTCGCCAAGTACGGCTTACTCGATGACGGAGTTGTTTTCCTCAAAGGTTGGTTTCGAAATACACTTCCGTCCGCACCGATCAGTCGGCTGGCGTTGTTACGGCTCGACGGTGACATGTACGAGTCGACTGCGGATGGGCTACGCCATCTTTACGACCGAGTCTCGCCCGGAGGTGTCATTGTGATCGACGATTATGGGGCCACCCTAGCCTGTCGGCATGCGGTCGACGACTTTCGCCGAACACGCAGAATCGACTCGCCGCTTCTGGAGATCGACGGCCTGGGCGTCTACTGGACTGTACCGACCTGACCAAGAAGGAATGGGCGATCCGCGCCCGCACGAAACTGCGAAATTTCCAGTTCCTCAGCCAACGATGTTCGTTCGTCAGCGAGTTCTACACACCGCCAATCTCCGATTCGTCTGAAAGGGACTGCCGGAATGGCAGAAAAGTCGCGCTGTCTGTTAACCGGATCGGCCCTGAGCTTTTCTGAAAAAACTCGGCGAAACACCGGTTAATACTCGGCGCGCGAAATAGTGTTCGAGGAGTGTCATACACGGGCACCGATTGCAACCCCCGCCCTCGAAACACGTCATTCAATCACAGTTGAGAGAGTCGCAAAAACCACTGGAAAACAAGGCCATTTCGTGCGGCCGAGTGTCGCTCGGAGGTCGTCTCGCCGAAAAAAGGTTCGAACTAAAGTTCGAGGAGTGTCTCACAGGGGGAGCGCTTTGAGCGGATCCGAAATCCGCGTACCCAGGGATTAACGCACGACGCCGCGCGAGAGATCGCCCGGCGTTTCGCGTTTTGCCCTTGTTTTTCGGCCTTTTTCGCCAATCAGCCGTTCGGAGGCCGACTCTCGGTTTCGAACTCGATCTTTCGGGGACCGATTGCAACCCCAGGGGTTACGTTCGGACCCCGAACAATACCCTTTCGAACTCTCGCGGTCTCGGCGAGAGTTCGTACCGGGGAATTAACAGGACCTCCCCTGTCGAGACTTCAAACTGGCTCATCACGTTCATAGCTCGTGAACCACACGTTAGGGCGCGGAGTCTATTAAGGAGTTGTGATCTATTAACTTCCCGGTTTGGCCTTTCTTGGCACGCGGATGTTGCGGAAGTGTGCGGGGATGGGCAAGGTGCCCGGACCCCTGGCAAGGATGCCGATGTCGATTCCCTATGCGCCTGAAGTCGAACGGGCGATGTGTCGCGTCTTCGAATCGCTCGGCGAACGCGAGCGACGTTTGTATGCGGCCGCCGAAGCGGTGAAGTTGGGCCGTGGCGGGCTCGCGTACCTGGCCAGTCTCTTTGCCTGCGACGAGAAGACCATTCGTCGTGGACGCGAGGAACTGGCCGATGGCGTCTCCCTTCCACCGGGCCGGTCCCGGAAAAAAGGGGCGGCCGAACTCCCGTGCTGACGCTCTGTCCGAGCCTCGATCAAGCGTTCCTCGACCTCGTCCGCCCGTTCACCGCTGGCGATCCGATGCGGCTCTGCGTGCGCTGGACCAACCGCTCGCACCGACAACTCGCCGCCGATTTGGCCGGCCGTGGGTTTCGCGTCAGCACGACGGTCGTCCAACAACTGCTTGACCGCCATCGTCTCGGCCGGCGAACGATTCAGAAAACTCGGGCCAAGTCCCGCCATGTCGATCGCAACCGCCAATTCGAGATCATCGCCCGGCTTCGAGCGGAATACGAGGCGTCCCCGAACCCGATCGTCAGCATGGACACCAAGAAGAAGGAGTTTATCGGCAATTTGCATCGCGCCGGCCCGGTCTATGCCGACGGCCCCGTCGAAGTTCTCGACCACGATTTCCCGGCGTGGGCGGACAGCCTGATTTATCCGCACGGGCTGTATGACCTCAAGCAGCGACGGAGGCACATCAACGTGGGCACGAGTCACGATACGAGCCGGTTCGCGTGCGACAGCTTGGCCTATTGGTGGGAGACACACGGCCGAGCGGCGCACCCGGCCGCTACTTCGATCCTGCTCCTGTGTGACGGCGGTGGCAGCAACTCGTCTCGGCGATACGTGTTCAAGCACGCGCTGGAAGGGCTGGCGAACCGACTGGGACTTGAGATCCGAGTCGCCCACGACCCGCCCTACACGTCGAAGTACAACCCGATCGAACACCAGTTCTTCTGCCATGTATCTCGGGCGTGCCGAGGAGTGGTGTTCACGTCGGTAGCCGACGCTCTGACGTACCTCGCGCGAACCCAAACCACGACCGGACTTCGCACCACCATCCACCTCCTGGACGGCGACTACCCGACCGGCGAATCCGCTCCAAAGGGCTACAAAGAAGCGATGAAACTCGTCTTCGACGATCAACTCCCCGCGTGGAACTACCGTGCCATTCCAACCAAACCGGGAAGTTAATAAATCACAACTCCTAACTGCCCGCTACATGCATGTTCGCCTCCGTGACGGGGCGGTGAGCAAGCTCCCGAAACTCGTACCAGCCACGCCGCACGAGATCGACGACCGTGCTAGCGTCCCCGTTCTGCTTCACGGCACGAACGGCCCCGAACACGCGATCAGTACCTCTTCGCCACGCCAAATCGGACGACGATGTCCGTTTGGGCGTAGTACCGGGCGTAGTGACAGGTCGCGCCGAAGGGCATTCATCGGCATCGTCCGGCGCTTTCAGAGTCGTCGAGGGAGCCGGGGACGAGTTGCTGGAAATCCTGGAAAAACCACGGGCCGGCGCTGATTTGCACCGGCCCGCATCAAACCGCACTGATGCCCCTCGTAGGACTCGAACCTACAACCCGCTGATTAAGAGTCAGCTGCTCTGCCAATTGAGCTAGAAGGGCTTCACAACCTTTTTCTAGGTTCGACCGCCGGTGTCTGCAAGGGCGGGGCACGTGGATTCCGGCGGTCGGCCTCGCGAGAGGGACGGCCGGCCGGCGATTGGGGTTCGCGCGTCGGCCCCGCTTCATCGGACGTTCGGCCCTATTTCTTCAACTCCCCCTTCAAGTACTCGACCGCCTTTTCCAAGGCCCGGTCGGTGAAAGGCTTGTCCTTTTCCTTCGGAGCGTGCTTGCCGACGATGTCTTTCGCCCGCTTGTACTTCAAGTACTCGATGCGTTCTTCGTCCTTCATGGCGATTTCGTAGCTGGGGGTCGGTTTCACTCCCCAGTCGTCGGTTTCCTTCGAGTCCGGGTAGCGGTGCATGTTCACGCCGCTCGGCCGCCAGTAGGTATCCGTCGTGAGTTTCAACGCGGCCGGCGCGTCGTTTGAGCCGAGCGGGATCACTTTCTGCACGCTGCCCTTGCCGAACGAACGTTCGCCGACGACGATCGCCCGCTTGCTGTCCTGCAAGGCGGCCGCGACGATTTCACTCGCGCTCGCGCTCATTCGATTCACCAGGACGACGATCGGGTGTTCGGCGGCCGGCTCGAGCAAAGTGCCATCGGACTTCGCTTCCCACGATCGGCCCGAACCATTGCGATCTTTGGTACTCACGATTCGCCCGTCCTTCATGAACAGGTCGCTCACGTCAACCGCCGACTTCAATAGTCCCCCAGGGTTATCACGCAGATCGAGGATCAGGGCCCGCATGCCTTCCCCCTGCAGTCGTTCGATCGCGTTCTTCAAATCGGCGGCCGTCGGCTCGCTGAATTGCACCAGGCGAATGTAGGCGATGCCCGTCGAGCGATCGGCGAACCAGTCAAACTCCTTGAGGTTCTCCTCGCGGCGCGTGAGGCCGAGCACGGTCGGCACCTCGATCTTGGCGCGAACCATCTTGAGCGTCTCGACCTGCTTCGATCCTTCGTGCAGGACGGTCAGCGAAACCTCGGTCCCCGGCTCGCCCTGGATCAAACGGACGGGCTCGCCGGGCCGCAAGCCTTCCGTCGGCGTGTCGTCGATTTTCACGATAATGTCGCCGGCCATGATCCCCGCTTCGTGAGCGGGCGTGCCGACCATCGGCGAAATCACAATCAGCGCGCCGCTCTTCGGGTCGAAGCCGAGGTTGATCCCCACGCCGCCAAAGTTGCCGTTCGTCTGGGCGTCGAATTGCTTCAGGTCGTCCGAGTTCAAGTATTGCGAGTACGGGTCGAGTTGCAACAACCCGCCGTTGATCATGTTCTCGACGAGCGCTTCCTTCTGCTTGTCGTCGAGCGGCCGAACGTAGTGCTGATCGATCTCGGCCAACACGTCGACGACGGTCCGGACCAACTTGTATTCGGTGTCGCGGTTCTTGGCCGGCGCGGCGATCGTCTGGATCGTCCGGTTCAGGTCGGCCATTGGGTCCGCGATCAGCCAGGCGAGGTTGGACCTGGACATGCAGGCTCCACGAGCGGTGACGACTCACTTTGCCGATTCTACCGGTTGTGCGGG
>JANLUE010000132.1:0-1531 GCA_031363325.1 Gemmataceae bacterium | reverse complement strand
CAGGTCGACGGTCACCTCGATCATCGTGATCCGGTCGAAGTAGTGCAGAAGTTTTTCGGCCTTGTCCTGAATTTGCTTCTGGTGTTCGTCGCTGAGGTGCCCGTGCCGGGCGCTGACTTTGATTTGCACGGCCGAAGGCCTCCAGGGTTGGGTGAACGGGCGAACGTCCCAACCAACCCACGGTATTCTAGCCCGCTTCGTGCGGGCGAGCAACGTCGGTGGGTCGGTAGTCCGTTCCGTCGCAACGAAACACCCCTCATTCGTTGACCGTTGTGCCGCCATTGGCGATCGCCGACTGGATCGCCTTCGCGAATTGCGTCGGCCGGTAGATGCCGCGCATCCGAACCGGCTCGCGACCCGTCGATCGCACAATCACACTGCCGACTCCGAACAATTGGCGCAATCGCCAGCCACGGACTTCGACGGCCGTCACGTCCCGGAGTTCGATCGGTCGGACCGGCGGGGACAATCGACCGAACTCGAGGTAAAGCCGCGTCGGCGTCAGTCGAAAGACGTAGCTCGCCCCGCGATAGGCCCAGGTCAAGCCGGCGAGAACCCAGGCGATCACTGTCAGCCAGAACAGCCCGAACGCCGTCCATTCGGCGTCGAGGCCGATCCACGAACCGAGTGGTGGCAGGGCGAACATCGCGATGGCCGACAGGGCGACGCCGACCAGAACGCCCGGCAGCATCGCCCAGCCACTGGCACCGGCCCAGTACAAGTCGGGCTCGGCGGGGTCCGGCGGTACGATCGGGTCGGGCATGCGGCACAATCGGCGCGAGGGAAAGAACCGGCCCCGTGGTCCGGGAAAGTCGGGAATCGACGGGCGCAAGCTGAAGGCCGGTGGACTGTCCCCAAGTCGTGGCCCCATAGCCGGTTGTACGAAATCGCGTCCTGACGGATGTGCCGACCGGACGCGGGATGCCGCCCCTGACGGGCGAGACTTCACTTCCCAGCGGAAATTGCCGACCTCCGGACCGACGTTTCCCAAGCCGTAGCGTATGTTTCCGCAGGCACTCCGCGACGTTCGGCCTGTCGCCATCAGGAGGGAAGCGCTATGTTGGTACTCAGCCGGAAGCTCGGGGAAAAGATCTTCATCGGGGACAACATCTGCATTACGGTCGTCGATATCGACCGGGGCAAGATTCGGCTCGGGATCGAGGCGCCGCGCGACGTGCCGATCTACCGCCAGGAATTGCTGCCCTTGAACCAACAGTCGCGCGTCGACGCGCATCCCGCCACAGCGGCCGCCGCGGCCGGCTGACGATCGTGCCGAGTGCCCCGGGCCGCCGACCCGGAATTGAATTGCGTCGAGGGGCCGGGCGGGATGCCTGGCCCCTCGGTGCGTTTGCATAGATCAACTCGATGACGATTCTACTTGGCAGTGGCGGGTTCCGAACACCGGAACGTGTGGCGATCTGGGTCGCCGAGATGCGGCGGGCCCTCGGCGCCATTCGACGGGTCCTGTTCGTCCCCTATGCCCTGGCCGACCACGATGGCTACGCGCGGACGATGCTCGAACGCGGCCTGA
>JANLUE010000444.1:0-1337 GCA_031363325.1 Gemmataceae bacterium | reverse complement strand
CTCGTCCGAGATCGCCTGGAGCGATTCGGAAAGTTGCGTCTGGTGATCCGCCAAGTCGGACTTGGAAACGAGGCTCCCAAGTTGCTGCTCGATTCTGGCCTCGAATTCATCCAGGCGCTCTTCCAAACTCTTGATCGTTGTTGTTGGCACGGGCTTCTCCAAGACAGTTCACTCAACACTCAATGTGCCGCCCACTCGATCGACTTCAAGTCGATCCCCGCCTGGGCCATCTCATAGAGCGGAGACATCTCGCGAAGTCGCCCCACTTCGCGACTGACCAAGTCCACCACGAAATCGACTTCCTCCTCCGTTGTGAATCGCCCGAGTCCGAAGCGGATGCTCGAATGGGCGAGTTCGTCGCCAACACCCAGGGCTCGCAGCACGTAGCTCGGTTCGAGGCTCGCACTCGTGCAGGCCGAGCCGCTACTGACGGCCACGTCTTTGATTCCCATCATCAAGCCTTCGCCCTCGACGTACGCGAAGCTGATGTTCGCATTACCCGGCAGGCGTTCGTCCGGATGGCCGTTCAAGTACGATTCGGGCACGCGGTCCATGATGCCCTTGCGGAGCCGTTCGCGAAGCTTGTACATCCGCTTGGCTTCGTCGACCATCTCGCGTCGAGCGATATCGCAGGCGGCCCCAAGTCCCACGATGTTCGTGACCGGCAACGTGCCCGAGCGCATGCCGCGTTCGTGGCCGCCGCCGTCGATCTGCGGTTCCAATCGAACCCGGGGGTCCTTCTTGCGAACGTACAGTGCGCCGATGCCCTTGGGTCCGTACATCTTGTGGGCTGTCAGGCTCAACAGGTCGATGCCCATTTCCTCGACGTTCACGGCGATCTTACCGACCGCTTGAACCGCGTCCGTATGGAACAGGACGCCCTTCTCTTTGCAAACCTTGCCGATCGCCTTGATCGGCTGAAGTGTGCCAATCTCGTTATTCGCTGCCATGATCGAGACCAGGATCGTCTTTTCGGTCATGGCCGCCCGGACCTGTTCCGCAGTCACTTGGCCATATTTGTCGACGGGCAGGTACGTGACCTGATACCCCTCTTTCTCCAGGCGCTTGCATGGATCGAGGACGGCCTTGTGTTCCGTCACCTGAGTGATGACCTGATTGCCCTTTTTCTTGTACATCTGGGCGACGCCTTTGATCGCCAGATTGTTGCTCTCGGTCGCCCCGGACGTGAAGATCATTTCCTTCGCCGACGCGCCAATCAACGTCCCGATCTGTTCGCGCGCCTCCTCGACGGCCACTTCCGCCTGCCAGCCGAATGGATGGCTTCGACTGGCCGCGTTGCCGTAAAACTCCGTGAAGAACGGCAACATCGCCTCGAC
>JANLUE010000406.1:0-6907 GCA_031363325.1 Gemmataceae bacterium | reverse complement strand
CGCCGCCGGCCTGGGCCAACGATCAACTTCGAACAAGAGAACCTCCCAATCGGACGACACGGCAAGGCGTCGGCCGTCGGGCGATAGGGCCAGGGCGCGGCAATCGTTTTTCAACACAACGTCCCTCATGGCGGGACGAGTGATGTCCTGAACGCGAAGGAGCTTGGTGTCGGTCGCCCAAATGGAAAGCCGTTGCTCGGCTTGGCCCGCCACGGCTCGAATGCCATTCACCACGCCGAATGGAAACTTGCGCAACGCCCCGCTCGGCAGATCGACGAGGAACAAAGTCGCGGGCCGAGCGACCGGGTTCGGCCGCTCGCCGATCCCGAACAACACGGTCTTGGTGCCAACGAACGTGGCACTCGTAACCCCGTGCGCCTGATCCTTGTGGATGACCAAAATCGTTCGGTCCACGACGTTCCAAACGTGCAGTGCCTTGTCCGTACCGCCGGAGGCCAGGTATCGACCATCGGGCGAGAACGCCAGCGCTTGCGAGGCCGACTTGTGCCCGGCGAGTTCCGTTTCGCCAGAGGACGACCAGAGTCGTATCGCGCCGGTCGATGTGCCAATCGCCAGCCACTCGCCGTCGGGCGCGAACGCCAGCGCGGGCACGACTCCAGGTTGTCCTTCGAGAAAGAGCATTGGCGGATCCTTCCAAGTATCGCCGGGAATATCCCGGCCCTCATGGGATCATTATCGGTGGGCCGAGGTGCGATGGAAGAGACTCTGGCCCATTATTCGAGCCCGGGGAAGGCGCGGTCATGCTGCTTTGCAAAGAGATCTTGCGACCGGGCGTGCCGGGTGAGACGGCGACAAACATTTCGAACAGTTACTTGCTCGCGATCGCGGCGGGTGCCGTACTCATCGTGAGTGCGGCCCTGATCGTGTACCGCTATCGGCAGAGTTGCCGCGCGCCATTGATCGCTTGGGGCGTGGCGAGCCTACTTGCGATGGGTGTGCATCCGGCGTGGAGCTTTCCCACCAATGAAGGAGACTGTGGCCTGGGACGCTACGTCTTCTCGTGGGGCATGGCTGGGCTTCTCGTAATCGCGCTGTTGATTCAAATCGGCGTGATGTTCTGGCCGAGACGAGCGCTCGACCCGGAACGCGAGAACTATTTGGAACGGCCGTGACGCATCAAAACAGTTCCTTCACCAACTCGCCCTGATCCAAAATCTCTTGCGGCCGACCGTCGGGGGCGGTGAGTTGCTTGCGCGGGTCGATGCCGAGGGAGTCGAACACCGTGTAGGCGACATCGGCCGGCGAAACGGGTCGCTTCGTGACGTAGGCCCCTTGCTTGTCGGTCGCGCCAATCACGTTGCCCGGTCGCACGCCGGCGCCGGCGAATAGCAGCGAGCCGGCCGGCCCCCAATGGTCGCGGCCCGCGTCCTTGTTGATCTTCGGCGTTCGGCCAAACTCGCCCATACACACGACAAGAGTGTCGCTCAACAGGCCACGATCATTCAGGTCGCCGACGAGGGCCGAAAAACCGCGATCGAACTCCGGCAACTTCTTGTCGAGGCTCTCGAACACCTTGGCGTGATGGTCCCAGCCGCCGTAGTTGACTGTGACGAATCGAACGCCCCCCTCGATCAATCGCCGGGCGAGCAGGCACGATTGGCCGAACGTGGTGCGGCCATATCGGTCACGCATGCGAACGGATTCCTCGTCGATCGCGAACGCCTTGCGGGCCTCGCCGGACAGGATCATCGCCGATGCGCGTTGGCGGAACTCGTCGTAGGTGCTGATTTGATCGTTGGACTGCACAGTGCGAGCGAGGTCGTCGACGGCCTCGAGCAACTTGGCCCGGCGCTCGATCTTTTTCGGGCTCAGCGCGTCGGCCGGGGAAACATCCTGGACCTTGTAGTTCGCGGCATTCGGGTCGCCGGCCTTGAACGATTCGTAACGCCCGCCCAGGTAGGCACTCTTGCCAAGTTCCCAGGTGAACGACGGGTTGCGCGGCACGGAGACATACGGTGGCAACGTGCCCGTGAACCCGGTCTCGTGGGCGACGACGGCCCCGATCGCCGGGTAGTCGCCAAACGCCGAGCCAAATCGGCCGGACATGACCCAGTTGGTGGCCGTCTCGTGGTGGTCGTTGTTATGGGCCCCGGAACGGATCAACGAAACTCGATCCATTGATCGGGCCATCATCGGCAAAAGCTCTCCAATCTGGAGGCCCGGTACGATTGTCGCGATCGATTTGTACTTGCCGCGAACTTGAGGCGTCGCGTTGGGCTTGAGGTCGAAGCTATCGTGGTGCGACAACCCCCCGCCCAGGTACACGAGGATGACCGATTTCGCGCGAGCCCGCGCGGCCGTCCCCGCCCGCAGCGCCTGCGGCAAGCCGAGCGAGAACGCCGAGAGCGCGCCCACACGGAGGGCGGTGCGACGGTCGAGTTGAATGTTCAGCATGTGGCGTTCTCGGCTTCGCTGGTCGGTGCCTCAAAGTTCCGCTCAATCGTCGAGCGCATTGTACATGCTGGAAAGTACGGCCTCGTGACTCGTCGCACTCGTCTTGGCGGCCTGAAACAAGTCTCGCAACATCGCAAAATGTTCGGTTCCGGGTGCAAACGCTTGTTCCATCCGCACGCCACCCGACGAATCGATAATTACGATTTCGTGGCCGTCGTGCTTTGGCGATCGCTCGATCCGGACTAGGTTGTCGCCGACGGCCGTTCGGTACGATTCATAATCCATCAGCGTCAGGTCTTCCCATTCCGCTTGATTGTTCCGAGTTCGGAGCAGGAGCCTCTTGAGGACGGCTTGCAGTCGGTCCGGTGGAAGTTCGCTGGCCATCGAGTTCCTCCAACGGGCGAGCCTGCAGCGCCGCATCCAGTCGATCGAGAAAATGAAGGGTTGCAGTGACCCCTTCCACGATCCTATTGTAACTCACCGCCGACAAATCTTCCTTCGGATTTGGTCGAATGAACGGCGTGAGCGTGCGGAGAACAACGCGCATGAAATCTTGATGTTGACGACACGCAAGGCGTTCCGCTTCATTCATTCGACACGTTTCGAGCACACGCTCCAATCGACTCTGTCCATCTTCGACCCGAATGATCGCCCGATACCAGTCCTTCGCCCGAATGGCGTCTCGAGCCTCGCGAAAGTTTTGGATCGCCGACCCGATCTGGGACTGCGATTGGGCCGTCGCCACGCGGCGAATCGCGTCGCGAGCCCGTCGCTCCGCCTCATCGACGACCTTTCGCAAGTCTCGTCTGGCCAAATACCAGGCAATCCAGATCGAAGCCACACCGATCACCAGGCTCAAGATCCCAACCACGTCGCTCAGCGTGCGCACGGACCAGAAGGTGTCGGCAACAATGGGCACGGCCAGACTCCACGATGATTCCTCTCGTCCTATCGATTGAACGCGAACGTTTTCGAGACGGCCAACGCGGAGCGCGGCTCGACGGTCGAGTTTGATCCGTTGGCCGACCTTGAATCAATTGGACGGTGAATCGTCTACCAATCCCAACTCGACAAGCGACTTGGCGGCGAGCACTTTCCGAGTTAAGGGATCAAGTTGATCGGCCGGCAACGATTCCAATCGATTGAGCGCCTTCGCCGGAATCGGCCCAAACTTCGTTTCGAGAAGCACTCGAATGTTCTTGACCTGGCCGCGTTCCAAACCTTGTTCGTAGACGGTCTTGTTCATCGCCTTCACTCCTCCGTACGGCTTCGCTTCCAGTAATTGGTCGAACTCGCTTCGCTGTTCGTCGTCCATCGGCAGGTAGGCCTGAACGCAGTCGGCCAACAAGAATCGCTGGCGTTCCGTCAATGGCGCTTCCGTCAGTCGACGCAACGCTTCCGCTCCCAGCCACGCCACGCGCTCGCGCGGAACCCGCATCAGAGCCGACAGGGCCACGCCAAGCAGGCTCGGCCCTTCAACGTATTGTAACCCGTCAAGGGCCGGCAATCCCACATACAAGAATTGAAACTTCGCGACTTCCAATTGGCGGAACCGTTCCGTGTACGAATCCACGCCGATCCCATCGAGCCCGACACTCAGAAAAACAGCAATCGGCAAAACCGGGAGATCGAGTTTGTCGCGCAAGTTGATGTTGTACCGGTACATTCGCCGACGCAGCTTCGCGGCCGATGTGCCCGATTCGACCTCAATGTGCACGACCGCGAGCATCGGCCCCTCGTAGCCGTCCATCGGCCGTTTCAGGTTCAACTTGGCCACGAGGTCGAGCGCGCGCCGCGGTCCGTCGGGCGGGTCCGGGAAGACTTCTTGTTCGAGCCACTCGATTGCGCTCAAGTCCAGTTCCTCGGCCCATTCGGCGAAGAAGAGCGTCAGGAACTCGGCGAACATCTCACGGATGACTGTCTTGAAGCGTTGGTCGTGATCCTCGTTTTCCACAACAATCGCCTCTAAATTGCGGAGTCGGCAACCATCTCAATTCCCTCCCCTTGTCCTATCGATTGAACGCGAACGTCTTCGAGTTCAGCAGCGCCCAGAACAGGTCGCGGTAGACTTCCTCGTTTGATTCTCCTTCCTTCAAGGCGGTCGTCACGGCGCGGCGTTCGTCCGGGGTCGGCTTGCGGCCGACGGTCGTCAGGAACAACTCTTCCACCAGTCGATCCGAATCCGGGATTGATTTGATCCAGCCCGCGAGGCGGCCGTCGGCGGCGCGGATCTTCTGCACCACCGATTCGCCGTTCTGAAGGTGCAGGAGTTGCGGCATGGTCACGTCGCCGTTGCGTTCGCAGGCGCAGGCGGTCACTCGTTCCGAGCGGCCGAACAGCGACAGGAAATAAGAATTGAGCCCCGGGTCCGGGAGCTGGATCGCCCGTAGGCCGACCGGGTAGCCGGGGAAACGATCGGGCACGCCGGTCGCCTGACTGATCGCATCGAGCATCACTTCGGCCGGCAAACGCCGGGCACAGTAATGCGAATAGAACCGAGTGTCCGTTTCATTCGTGGAACGCGTCGCGCTCGAGAGTTGATAGGTGCGACTGGATAGGATCGTACGCATCAGGTGCTTCAAGTCGAACTTGTGCGATATGAACTCCGCGACGAGCGCCTTCCAGAGGGCCGGGTTCGTCGGCGGGTTGGTCGCGCGGAGATCGTCGACCGGCTCGACGAGGCCGGCGCCCAAATAGTGTCGCCAAACGCGGTTCACCATCGCGCCGGCGAAGTATTCATTTTTCGGGTCGGTCATCCAGGCGACGAGTCTCTCGCGAGGATCTTCGCCTGGCTTGAACTCGGTCGGTGAGCGATCGAGGGGCTGGGCCTTCATGAACTCGCCGGTTCGCGGCTGGCGAACGCCGACCGGGCCTTTCTCCTGGTTCGGATCGGGGTGGCCGACCTTGAGTGCCGTCACGCCGACTTTCGGTTCCTTGCGGTCGAGCCGGACCCGCGAGAAAAACCCGGCGAAATGATAGTAATCGTCCTGGGTGTATTTCTCGAGCGGATGGTTGTGGCACTGGGCGCAGCCGATCCGCGTGCCGAGGAACGCTTGCGCCACCGAGGCGACGACTTCGCTCTTTTCGACTTCGCGATGTTCGCCAACAGTGACGACGTAGTACCCGATCGCCGGCGCGTCGGCCGTCGTCCCCTTGGCGGTCAGCACGTCGCGGGCGATCGCGTCCCAGGGTCGATTGGCGGCGACTTGCGTGCGGAGCCAGGCGTGCATCTCGCGGACGCCCTTGGTGCCACGCACGTCGTGGTCGCGTTCCTTGCGGTTCTGCAACAGGTCGCCGAGGATCAACGTCCAATAGTCCACGAATTCGGGCCGATCCAACAACGCATCGACAAGTTTTGATCGCTTGTCGGGCTTCGTGTCGGCGAGAAACGAACGCACTTCGTCGGCCGTCGGCAAGGTGCCCGCCGCGTCGAGGAACGCCCGGCGAATGAACTCGTCGTCGGTGCAATTGTCCGATGGCTCGACGTTCAACGCCTTCAACTTGGGAAAGACGTGGTCGTCGATGAAGTTGTTTCGGCCAGCGAATCGGCCCGCGTCAACGGTCGATTCGAAGGGCACCGTGAACACAGCGACGGCCACTTCCGTTTGAAACGCGGCCCGGATCGCCGTCTCGCCGGATCGTCGAGAGGTCACGGTTCCGTCCGGCAAAACGCCGATCACGCCGGCATCGTTCGACTCGAACTTGATCAACCAGGTCACGTCGCGCCGCGAACCATCGTTGAACTCGGCCGTGGCCTTGAGCTGTTGATGGTCCCCCTTCTTTAAGACGCGCTGGCCGACCGTCAGTTCGAGCTTGAGCAGTTTCGCATCGTCCTTCTTTGGCCCCGGCGCTCCGGCCCGAAGCCACTCGAGCAGAACGGCATACTCGCGACTGTTCGGCCCAAACACCTTACCGCCCTCGTGCGGCGCGTCGGCGATCGGCTTTCGCAAGAACAGGCTCGCTTCGGGGGTCGCGCCTTCGATTCGTCGGCCGTTGAACTCACGCGTGATCCAGCGGTAGTCGCTTTCGGGGTCGTAGCCGCGCAGCGACAAGCGAAAGCCATTCTGGCCCGCGCCCTTGCCATGACATGCGCCCTGATTGCAACCCTGACGCGTGAGAATCGGCACGACATCGTTGAGAAACGATGGCGTCTCGGCGAAGGCCGGCAGCGCGCTGAGCGCGAAGACGATGGCGGTCAGGCGCGACATGGAAGACTTCCGAGGGAACTCGGGCTTGGGCCGTAGGAGAGGGCCGCTGGCGGGATCCGACGGTCTAAGTTTAGCTGACAAAACAATCTCGAACAAGCGTCACTTCAGTCGGGCGAGCGCCTCGACCTGAGCGGTGACGCTGGGTTCCATCCAACTGAGGATCAGCGTTTGCGGCAGGACGCCGAGCGCGATCGCCAGGAGGACGAACGATATCAGTACGACGGCCTCGCGGGCGGAAAGTTCCGGGTAGTTGGCGGTCGCCGGATTGACTCCCCAGAACACGC
>JANLUE010000379.1:0-2703 GCA_031363325.1 Gemmataceae bacterium | reverse complement strand
GCCAGCGGCAGCACGGTGTAGTCGAAGTCGGCCAGTTTCGCCTGCACCAGCTTGCGAATCGTCGGGCTATCGTCGACGACCGCGATGCGCAGGCGCCGGGCGGCGGCCCGCGCGTCGGCGACGAACTTCTCGAGTTCGGCCAGGCGGTCGGGCGGAATCGCGACGCCGCACTTGAACGCCAACTGAAAATGAGGCAACGCCTCGGCCGGTTGCGCGAGCGACAGAAGGGCGAGCCCGATCGCGTTTTCCCAACGGGGATCGGGCCGATCCCTCAGCGCCTTTTCGTAGGCACCGATGGCGCGGCGGAGTTGATCGGGTCGGGTGGGTTCCTTCGTGGGGTACCCGGCCGGGGGCGGGAACGCGGTCAAGCCGCCGCAATTCGTGCAGGTCGCGGCGGGCACTTCGGTTTGCGAACAGAACAGGCACTTTCGCGGATTCGGCTTCTGCTTGAGGAGCGCCGCCAACAGGACTTTGAGGCGATCGCTCGTGGGCACGAACTTCAGGCCCTTCTCGGCCGTTTCAATCGCTTCCTGGATCGTTTCCGCGGACTTGGCCAGCAACAGCCAGACGGCCTCGGTCGAAGCGTAGGTGTCGCGATGCGGGAGCACCGCCTCCCGCGCTGCCTTCTTGTCGCCGCGCGCCAGGGCCTCCATGGCGATTCGCACGGCTTCAGACAGGCCCTGCAGCCGGGGCGCGTTCGTGGCCGTCAGGCGACGCTCGAGCTGTTGCGTTCGACGAGCGTCGGTCGCGGCCGTCGACGAAAGCCCCTGAGGATCCGGTGGTGGCACCGGCTCGACGAATACGCGAAGGTTCTTCAAATCGAAGAGAAGCTGATCGTAACTCTGATAGCGGTTCGCGGCCTTGGGCGACATCATCTTGGTGATGACGGCCGAAAACTCGGGCACCAGGTCGGCACACAACACTTCCGGCGGCGTCCACAGATCCGGCTTCTCGGCGGCCAACGTCTTCTTGAACAGCAACTCTCGAACCGACGCGCCTTCGAATGGCAACTGGCCCGTGACCGCGTGATAGAAAGTCGAACCGAGCGCGTAGATGTCCGCCCGATGATCGATCGGCGCTGAGCCTTCAATCTGTTCCGGCGCCATGTAATAGGGCGTTCCGACAACTTGGTTGTCGGACCCGGTGCCCGCCCCGGGGGTGAGCAACAAGCCCGTGCCCAGGTCGCTCAGCTTGGCCGTGCCGTCTTTGGTCAGCAGGATGTTCGCCGGCTTGACATCGCGATGGACCACTCCGAACGACGCCGCCATCCGCAAGCCGCTCGCGACTTGAGTGATCACGCTCAGCGTCCGACCAATGGCGATGCGGCCGCTCTGGGCGATCAGTTCGGCCAGATTGAGCCCTTCGACGAACTCCATCACGAAGTACGGCCGATCGCCGTCGTCCTCCAAATCGAAGACTCGAACGATGTTAGGGTGTTCGATCCGCGACAGCAGTCGAGCCTCGTTTTGCAAGCGCTCGCGAAGTTGGACGAGGTTGGCGCCGCGCGACTTGAGAACCTTCACCGCCCGATCGAGGCTGAGCCCCACGTGCAGGGCCCGAAAGACCATCCCCTCGTTCCCCTGGCCGAGTCGAGCCGTGAGCAGATACTTGCCAAGTCGTTCGCCGACGCGGAGCGGGGCCGATCGGGTGCCGACGCTCCGATCCGACTCGAACGAGGTTTGGCCCTCGGGTTCGGCGGCAACGGAATCGGCGACGCTCGGGGACGAGGGGGCCATGAATCGCCAGTTCCTCTGGGGAGGAGTCCAGTGCGCGGGAGTTCGCTCGCGTCCATGTGTTCGCGAGCCGGCTTGGGGTGAGCCGAATGAAGCTACAACGATTGCTTGAGGCTAGAACATGCCACGGGAAATTCGTGCGAAATTCGCAATGAACTGACAGAATCGTTGCGACCGTTTTTGCGCCGGAGTGAATTCGTTAGGCGGGAATCAGGTGCGATCGCAATCGTCTGTAAAAGTATGGCGAACTGGGCAATGTGGAGCGAGTTCGCCAACGTCCTCGAACGGTCACTTCCCCAAATACTTCCCGAACCACGCCAGGTCCCATTCCATCTTCGCGAGGCGGTTCGAGAGCTTGGTCAGGCCGTGCGGCTCGCCGGGGTAGACGACGAGTTCCGTCGGCACTTTGTTGTATTCCCTCAAGGCCCGGTACAGCATTCGACTGTGGCCCGGCGGGCAGCGTTCGTCGTTCCCGCCGACGTGAATCAAGGTCGGCGTCGTCACGTTGCCGAGCGAATAGGTCGGCGAGGTCTTGCGATAGATGTCGGGCGTCTCCCAGGGCAAGCCCTTCTTGAACACCGTGGGATAGGCCGGTTCGTCGTTGAACCCCCACTCGGCCACCGTATCGACGATGCCCGCGCCCGAACTCGCCGCCTTGAACCTGACCGGCGAGTTCTTCAGCGAGATGAGGCAGTTCGTGAGGTAGCCGCCATTGCTCCAGCCCATGACGCCGACCCGTTCCGGATCGGCAATGCCATCCTTGATGAGTTGCTGAATCCCGGCCAGGATGTCCTTCACTTCGATGTCGTTTTCGTTGCCAATCAAATCGGTGACGAACTTGTCGCCGTAGCCGGTGGAGCCGCGATAGTTCGGAAAGAACGCCGCGTATCCATGCGCCGCGAAATAAAGCCGGCCATTGTGGGCATCGTAAGTCAAGTCCGTGTGCGACGCCGTCGTCGGCCCGCCGTGC
>JANLUE010001233.1:0-7870 GCA_031363325.1 Gemmataceae bacterium | reverse complement strand
GGCCTGAAAACCTCGGACAAAAACACGGAATCGATGGCCTCACACATCTTGAATCGTCTTCAGGCCAACGGCCTGGGATTGTTCAGCCCAGGGCAAGATGGCGCAGCCATCGCCGCCCTGGGTTTGGGCCCGCACCCAACCCCGCAGCCTGAAGGGCTGCGACGAATCCGCAACGCGTTCGCGTACCGTATGGAACTCCGGCTCTCGGCGTGATTCGGGTTTAGCTTTGAGTGGACTGGATCGGAGCCCGCTTCGCCGCTTCGGGTGAGGTCGGTGCGACACTGCAGTCGGAGCGACGAAGCGGCGGAGTCCGTCCAATGAAGATTGACGGGACCGAAGAGATGATCCAAGCTCCGCACAAAGTTCACTTCGGCAAATCGGCCGCGAGGCGTAGCCCGGTGTACTTGCTGGCGCTACCGGCGAATTGAGTTTGGGGAACTTTGAGTTCGTACTCCATGATCTCGGTCGAAAGTGGCTTGCTCAGCGTGTACATGCGGCCGCGCAGGATCACGATGTCCCGCTCGCCCGGCGTCGGCGAGATCGTACCGGTCTTGTTTGGCGGAACGAGTATGCCGGCCGTCCACTCGCGACCGTTGCCGAACAGATCAGCGATCCCTTCCTTGCTCCAGTCGCGACCTTCGTCTTCGACGGGCCGTGGCGCGCCACGACTGAACGCCGCCGTGCCCTTGGTGATCAGGTTGGCGTTCGTATCGCCCACGCCCGACTTGAAGCCGGCGGCCGCGTCCCATTCCTCGGGCGTCGGCAGGCGAGCGTCGGCCCACCTGGCGAACTCCAGCGCTTCGCGAGCCAACATGTTCGCGACCGGAAGATCGAGGGGCTGGTTGGCCCAAAGGCTCGTATCGCGGACCAAGCCCGGCTTCGCCCGGTTGAACGATTGCCACTGACCAATCGAGGTCTTCGTGACCTGGATGTAGAACGGCGTTCCGTTGGGCGGCTGGACGAGCTTCAATCGAATCGACGTACCGCCTTCGAGTTCCTTGCGGACGTATCGGGCATATTTGCGATTGTCGATGACGACTTCGTCCTTGCCCTCGGCCGTGTAGCCAGTTGGCGTGAGGAGGACTGGGTCGGCTATGGGTGGTTTTCCGATGCCATTCGGTGGCTTCGTTGGCGTTGGCTTGGGTGGAACGGAAGTCGTTTCGACGCCGGTCGTTCCCGTTTGGCTGCCTGTCGTCGGCTTCGATCCGTCTTCGCGCAGGAAAAAGAACCACGTGGCGAACGCCGCTCCCGCAACGAGCAACAGCCCGCCGATAATCAACGCGATCGGCGGGCGACCGCCACGTTCGGTGGCTGGAATCTGCGGGCGTGGTTGCTTGCCGCTCTTGGGCGGCGGGGCCTTGAGTGACGCACGTAGTTCGGCCGTGAACTCCGAACAGGTCGCCTGGCGTTTGTCCGGTTGCTTCGACAAGGCCCGAGCGACGACCGCTTTCTCCGCGGGCGGCAGGCCTTCGAGGTTTGGCGCTTCCTCCAGTTGCTTCGTCATCAGTTCGACGAAGTCGCTGCCATCGAGTGGCCGACGGCCCAGTCGAAGCTCGGCGTATGTGATCGCGAGACTATACAGATCGCTGCGGTTGTTGAACTTGCCGCCCCAGACCTCGGGGGCCATGTACACCGGCGTGCCGGCGAAGCTCACCGACATGTCTTGACGTTCTTGCAGCCGGGCGAGTCCGAAGTCCGCGACCTTGGCATGCCCGCTCATCAACAGAATGTTGTCCGGCTTGATGTCGCGATGGTAAATGTGCTTCGAGTGCAGGAAATCGATTCCGTCCGCGGCCGTCTCGAAAACCTTGACCAACTCCTCGGCCGGAATGCCCGGCTGGCCTTGCTTCTTCCAGTGCTTGAGCCGATCGCGGAGCGTGCCATCGGCGAGTTCGACCACGATATGCAGCTTCTTGTCGACTTCAAAGAAGGCGAGCGTGGCCATCAACGCCGGGTGGCGCAGGTTCTTGACGAGTTCGAGTGCCTGAATCTCGCGTTTGGCCGATTCGCGATCCGACGGCTGGCTGAGGATTTTGACCGCGACTTCGACCCCACCGGGAGCTTTCGCACGCCAGACTTCGCCGAACTGCCCACGGCCCAATGCCTCCAAAAGTTGGTATTCGCCAGCGCCGGGCAAGACGGTATCGGGTCGAACGGAAACGTGGTCCCTCGGAAGCGACACGCTTTGGTCGATCGGCCGACGACTCATCGTGGCGTGGAACGCGTCCTGGCTATCGCGGCGCGTCTGGTTGTCGGTACCGGTGCCGAAGAGGCCGCGCAAAGTTTCAGCAATGTTCGGGAAGCGCGTCAGGTACGATTCGGGCTCCGGCTTGTCGCCGTGCGCCGTGCGGATGCGGTACTCTTCGAAGACCAGATGGGCCGGCAGGTCGAAAGGGCCGCCCAGTTCCGGGAACTTACGGAGGTAATCGTCGAGGAACGCCCGTCGGCCACCCTTCCACGCCGACTCCAAGTCGATCTTGATGAACTCGTGCAAAACGTTGACGCGCAGGTTCCCCGTCAGCCCGTCAACGAATGGCTTCCAATCGACGGTCTTGTTCTTCGCCAGGGCGTCGGCGAAACGATCGGACCGGTCCTGGAGTTCCCGCCAGTCGTCGTCGGACATGTTGCGGAAATCGGTCGGTGGTTGCATGTGCGCGATGGGGACACGGGACAGGCGAACCGGCTCCAATCAATGTAGCGGATCGACGGTAAGCCGGGTCGGGGGGTGTGCTTCCGACTCGTCCGTTCCGGCGGCAGAATCCGTTCGATCGTTATCCGCGCACCTTCTTCTTGAAGTGTTCGATCGTCCGGGCGAGGCCCGCCGCGCGATCGACCTTCGGCTCCCAGCCCAGGAGCTTGCGAGCCAGGGTGATGTCCGGCCGACGCTGCTTCGGGTCGTCGGACGGCAACGGCTTCTTGACGATCGTGCTGCCGCTCTCGGTGTGCCGCAGGATTTCCTGAGCGAACTCCATGATTGTCAGTTCGTTCGGGTTGCCGATGTTCACCGGCAGATGGTAGTCGGAATTCAGGAGCCGATAGATGCCATCGACGAGGTCGGAGACGTAGCAGAAGCTTCGCGTCTGCTGCCCTTCGCCATAGACGGTGAGCGGCTCGCCGCGCAGGGCCTGACCGACGAAGTTCGGCAGGACGCGACCGTCGTCCAATCTCATCCTCTCGCCGTAGGTGTTGAAAATTCGCACAATGTGCGTGTTCACGCCGTGTTCGCGATGGTAAGCCATCGTCATGGCCTCGGCGAAGCGCTTCGATTCGTCGTACATGCTCCGCTCGCCGACTGGGTTCACGTTGCCCCAGTAGTCTTCCGTCTGAGGGTGGATGGCCGGGTCGCCGTACACTTCGCTCGTGCTGGCGATCAGGTAGCGGGCCCCGTGGGCCTTCGCGATGCCGAGCGCCACGTGCGTCCCGAGCGAGCCGACCTTCAGCGTCTGGATGGAACTCTTCTGATAGTCCACCGGGCTCGCCGGGCTGGCGAAATGGAGCACGTAGTCGATCAGCCCATCGATGTGCAACGGCTTCGAGATGTCGTGGACGATGACCCGGAACTTCGGGTTGTCGAGCAGATGGCGTACGTTTTCCGGCCGACCGGTGATGAAGTTGTCGACGCAAATGACCGAGTGACCCTCGGCCAGAAACCGCTCGCTGAGATGGGAGCCGATGAAGCCGGCCCCGCCCGTGATCAAAGTTCGCATCCAGGTTCCTTCAGTGGGCGGTGGGCGATTGGGCGACTATATGATTCCACAACAATACCTCACGATAGTGATAGGAAGCGGCCCGGCACTTCGATAGGGCTCCCGAGTGGCGGCGTAAGGCGGTCGAGCGGGGTTTCACCGATTCATACTCTCCATTTCCGCCCCGCATACACTTCACTTCATCGCAATTCTCTGGAGTCCGCACCGTGACTCGATCCCGTTTCCTGGCGTGTTTCGCCGGGCTGTTGTGCGTTTCACTGGCCGAAGGCCGCGAACCGATTCGCCTGCCGAACAACCCAGCACTCTCGCCGGACGGCAAGACGCTCGCCTTCGATTGGTCGGGCGACATCTGGACCGTGCCCGTCGAGGGCGGGGTCGCTCGGCCGTTGACGGCCCATCCCGCCAAGGATTCGTCGCCGAAGTTTTCCCCGGATGGCCAGGAAATCGCCTTCGTCAGCGATCGCGAAGGGTCGCCGCAAATCTTCGTGATGCCCGCGACCGGCGGGACGCCGAAGCAAGTCACGTTTCACACGGCCGGCTACTCGCTCCACGAGTGGACGCCCGATGGCCAGGGCTGGCTGGTCGGCACACAACGCGATCACGGCTGGGGTCGGCGCAACAACGATCGCTTGCAGATCGTGAAGCGCTGGGCCGACGTGAACAAGCGGCCGGCGGACGAACTGGTGTTCGACGACTACGCCCAGAACGGCACGCTCTCGGCCGATGGCAAGACCGTGTTGTTTAACCGCGAAGGGCCCGAGTGGTGGCGCAAGGGGTACAAGGGTTCGCAGAGCGCGCAACTGTGGAGCTACGACCGGGCGGGCAAATCGTTCGCGCGGCTCGAGACCGGCGCGGCCGACTCGCGCTGGGCCATGTGGGGTAAGAACGGCAAAGTGTACTACACGAGCGGCCAGGGGGTCTGTTTCAACATATTTGAATATGACGTTGCGACGAAGGCGAACCGTTCGGTTACGAAATACACGGACGATTCGACCGTCTTCCCGGCCATCGCCCGCGATGGCTCGACGCTCGTGTACCGTCACCAGTTCGACCTGTATCGAATCCGGCCCGGTAGCAACGAAACCCCGGTCAAGATCGACATCTTCCACGACGACGATCGGCCTGCCGACCGGCTCGACCGCAAGGTGCTGACGCAGGCGACCGGCGTCTCGTTCACTTCGGACGGGCTCGAGATCGCCTTCATCGCGGGCGGCGACCTGTGGGTCATGGACACGGAGTTGAAGGAACCCCGGCGCGTCACCAGTACGCCGGAAGAAGAACGCAACCCCGTGTTTTCGCCGGACGGCCAGGCGGTGTACTTCATCAGCGAAACGGGCGGCAAGCCGGAAATCTGGAAGGCGACCCGCGACGGCAAGAAGCCGTGGTTCCTGACTGAAGGCTTCAAACTCGACCGGATCACGGACGATGGCGACGCGAAGTCAGCCCTGTCCTTCAGCCCGGATGGATCAAAGATCGCTTATGTTCGCGGCCGCGGCGACCTGTGGGTTGCCGACGTGGATGGCAAGAACGCCAAGCGGATCATCGAGTCTTGGGACACGCCGCAGTACGATTGGTCGCCGGACGGCAAGTGGTTGGTCTACGCCGTGGACGACGCGGACTTCAACGCGGACGTCTGGATTCGCCCGCTCGATGGCCATCGCCCGCCGTTCAATCTCTCGCGGCACCCTTACAACGAATCGAACCCCGTCTGGTCGCCGGATGGAAAGTTGATCGCGTTCGTCGGGGCGCGCGACCGTAAAGAGACGACGGACATCCACTACGTCTGGTTACGTGCCCAGGACGACGAGAAGTCGGCCCGCGATCGCTCGCTCGAGAAGGCCCTGGAGAAGTTCCAGAAGGGCAAGGGGCCGATGCCGTCGAAGAAAGAGCCCGCCATAGTTGGCGACGATGACCCCGAACCGAAAGAGCCGGCACCGAAGAAGGCGATCGAGCCGACCCCGCCAGCAAAAAAGGATCCCGCCGTCGCGGTGACCATCGACTTCGAGGGCATTCACGACCGCATCCGTCGCGTGGCAATCGCCAACTCGAACGAGACGAGTTTGCTGTGGTCCGCCGATTCGAAGAAGCTCGCTTTCTCGGCCAACGTCGATGGCCAGTCGGGCACGTACTCGATCGAGATTCCCGATAACACACGGCCGACGCAGATCACGGCCTCGACCGGTACAAACGCGAAATGGTTGAAGAGCGGCAACATCGTCTGGCTATCGGCCGGCCGCCCGGCGAGCGTTTCGACTTCGGGCGGAGCAGCCACTCCCGCGCCTTCGGCGACGACGGCACCTCGCGGACCGCGAGCGGGCGGCGCTCCGAGCGCCACACCGGCTCCCGCGGCCGGCGGCTACGCGTTCAACGCCTACCAGGACATTGATGTCGCCAAGAAGCATCAGGCCGCGTTCGATCAGGCCTGGCGGCAGATGCGCGACGGCTGGTACGACGAGCGCCTCAACAACCGCGACTGGAACGTGGTGCGCGAGAAGTATCGCGGCGTCGCCGAGACGGCCGATCCGGACGCCCTCGCGACCGTGATTCAGTTGATGCTCGGCGAATTGAATGGCTCGCACCTCGGCTTCTTCCCCGGCACGCAGACGTTGCCGAGTCGCCGGCCTGGAAGTCCCCCCGACGAGCCGACCGCCGACCGCAACTGGCGGCCGACGACGATGCACCTGGGGGCTCGTTTCGATTCGACGTTCGCCGGGCCGGGTTGGAAAGTTCGCGACATCCTGCCCGAAGGCCCGGCGGATCAGAAGCGCAGTCGACTCGCTCCGGGCGAAGTTGTCTTGAGTGTCGACGGTAAAGCGGTCGATTCGTCGACCGACCCGGCCCAGGTATTGACCGTCGGACCGAACCACGAGTTCCGGCTGAAGGTAAAGGCGGCCGATGGCAAGGAACGCGATGTGCTTCTGCGGCCGACGACGTTCACGGCCGCCCGGCAATTGCTCTACAAGAAGTGGCTGAAAGACAACCGAACGGCCGTCGAGAAACTGTCGAACGGTTCGCTCGGCTACTTGCACATCAGCGCCATGGACATGCCGAGCTTCCACAAGTTCGAGGAAGAGCTTTACGACGCCGGCGCGGGCAAGGAAGGCCTGGTCATCGACGTGCGCGAGAACGGCGGCGGCTCGACGGCCGACCATTTGATGACGGCCCTCACGCAACCGCGCCACGCGATCGCGGTGCCACGCGGCGGCGGGCCGGGCTACCCACAGGATCGAACGGTGTATGCCACGTGGTCGAAGCCGATCGTCGTGTTGTGCAACCAGAACAGCTTCAGCAATGCGGAGATCTTCAGCCACGCGGTCAAGACGTTGAAGCGCGGCCACGTGGTCGGCGTGCCGACGGCCGGCGGTGTCATCTCGACCGGCGGAACGCCGATCATGGATGTTGGTTTCTTGCGGATGCCGTTCCGCGGCTGGTTCCTGATCGATTCGGGCGAGGACATGGAGCTGCACGGCGCGGTCCCCCACTTCGTCGTGTGGCCCGAACCCGGCGACGCGGCCACCGGCAAGGATCGCCAAATCGAGAAGGCCGTCGCCGTGCTGAGCGACGATGTCAAAGAGTGGAAAGCCCGGCCGCAGCCGAAGCTGAAGAAGGCGTCGGAGCGATAGTCGATCGATTGGCCTCGTCGCCGACCGGTTCCACGTGATACGCTGGAACCGGCGGCGATGAGCCCGAAAGGAACTTGTGATGTCGACAACTCTCGAGCCAATTGACGAGGACGCGGTCCTCCCCGATCACAAACCCCCGTTCCTTCGGCGTGTCCGCATTCGCGGCTACAAGAGCATCGCGTTCTGCGATGTCACCCTCGAACCGTTGACGATTCTGGTCGGACGCAACGGCTCGGGGAAGAGCAATTTCTTGGACGCGCTGGCGTTTGTGCGCGATGTGGCCGTTCTCGGCTTCTCAGAAGCTGTACGGCTGCACGGCGGCTGGCGCAGCGTTCGGAGCCGAATTCCTCCAGCCGACGTGACTTCATTCGAATTTGAAATTTCGCCCGTTCGCAGGCGGTCCGACGTTCACATTCCTAGTAACCCAGTTTCATTCGGGTTTACGTTTCATTCTGGCCCGGATGGCACCGTTGTTCGTTCGGCCGAAACTTATGCGAACATCGAGCAGTCTTCTTCGAAAGCGATCTACGACTTAAAAGG
>JANLUE010000278.1:0-5431 GCA_031363325.1 Gemmataceae bacterium | reverse complement strand
CGCGGCCAGCTCGGCCGACGACTGGCGGATGGCGATTTCAGAAAGGATGCGGGCCGACGTGGTTGGAATGCGAGAAGCGTACTGCCGGCTCGCGATCGGGAAGCCCATCTCGGCGAGCAACAGGGCGAGTTCGTGGTTCTGGAGCTGGGCAGCCCGTTGGCGGGCGAGCTCCTGGTTCAAATGTTGGCGAATGCCACCGAACGGTTGTTTCAATCGCTTGGCTTCGGTCTTGAGCAAGTCGGCGTGATCACCGGCGACGGTGTCGAGCAAGCGCGTGTAGAACGAATCGCGATACTTGGCGACTTCGGGGACGAGGTTGGCGAGCCGGGCATCGGAGTCATGGGCCGTCGGCCCGTCGCCACACACGCCGGACGCCATCAGGATCGTACCCGCGAGTACGGCGGCCGCCTCGAACAATAACGCTTCGCGGGGGTCCTGAAGCAACTCGTGTTGCGGCGTTGGCCGGGCGATCCGGGCGAGCAACGCATCCAGAACCGTCTGGCGAACGACGAACCGCCGGAACTGTCCCTTGTTGTCGATCAGGTGCGGATCCCATTCGCCGAACAAATAGTTCGGCCGACGATTCACGGGGTGCCCGTGGTCGTAGGCCCGAGGGTCGAAGGCGAGTTCGTCCATCACGTCGAGGTCGAACCAGGCGTCGTCGCGGAGATGTTCCGGCGTATCTTCGAGAACCTTGATCGCCCGAGCGACGACTTCCTTGAACGGCCCGGCGGCCGCCCCGACGCCGCGAATGTACAGCGGCACCGGTCGCAAGCGTTCGTGCGGATACAGCTCCGTCTGCGGTCGCGTTTCGAGGATGGCGATCGGCCGATGGCCAACGTAGTCGTTCAATTTGAACAGCGCGCCGGCGACGATGCGATCGGTCTCGTCCCACGGCCCGCCCTGCGCCAACACGGCTTCACACGCTCGAGCCACGAAGAAGGAATTAAACAGGGCGGGATCGGGTTGATGGGCGAGCAAGTCGCGATGGTGTTCGCGATAGGCCGTGAGGACCGGCCCGAAAGCGAGCGCGACGGCCCCCCGGGCCTGACTCACATCGCGGAACGCGGCCGCCCCGGACGCTTGTAACTCGTCGGCCCGCGCGGCCAACCACGGGCCGAGCGCGGCCCAGGGCTCGGGCGTCCGCGCCGCCGTGAACCCGAACGCCTCGTCGAGCGCTCGCTGGAACTTCGGATCGGGTCGGCCATCGGAAAAATTCAAATACCCGAGCAACGCCGACGGGGAGACCCGCTCGGCGAGGCCAGGAAGGGAGGCGTCCATATAAGCCGTCCAGGGCGACTGGCGAATCGACACCATTCAGAATAGCGGTCCAGACGGGGGTCGGGGAAGGCGCGACGCGCGCGAATGGCAAAGTCATGAGCAAACTGGAAGGCGCGTGATTTGGTCTTGCCGCGCCTCAAGCTCCGTGCGAAGATCGTTGAGCGGACGAGGCAACGCTCCAAGGAGGGTGCGCGAATGCCAAACGAAACTTCAACTTCCAATCCACACGAATTCGTATTCGAGCTCGACCGGGCCATTCGCGATCAAGTGATCGAGAAACTGAACTCCAGCCCATTGTTGCCGCTCCAACGCGACAACGCTCCGCGGAAGAGCGGCGTCTACGCGCTCTATTTCAAGAAGAAGTTGGTCTATATCGGCAAGGCTTCGAAGGGCACGACGAAAAGCAAAAGAACGCTGCGCAGTCGATTGAATGAGCACGTTTGCAAACTCGAAAGCCGCGAGAATTTGCCCATGACCAGCATGCAGTGTCGTTTTCTCACCATCGAAAGCGAGTGGTTTGTCTGGGCGGCGGAATTCGCGTTGATTGAACACTACCAGCCGGACTGGAACAACAGCGGCTTTGGAAGCAGGGTGCCCGGCGTCGGCCGACCGGGTACCCATCGGGTCAGTCGGTTCAACCAGATGTTTCCACTCAAGGCCGGTGCCTCGGAGGTGGACGAAGATACCGAAGAATCCGCCGACTAATTCGCAACGAGCTTGGCGTGTATGTTCGCGGCGATGGCTTGCCCGAGCGCGACCGGCACCGCGTTCCCAAGTTGACGCATGCGTTCCGTCCAGGACCCGAAAAACCAATAATCGTCGGGGAAAGACTGGAGTCTCGCGCACTCTCGTACAGTGAAGTATCGCGCCGCGCCATCCGGAAATGCAAGTGTATTCTCGCCACCCGGAACGCCATGATCGCCCGCCTTCAAAGTTTTGGCGGGTTCGTCCCAGGGACTGCCCGTGTGCCCTTTGTATGACCGAGCTCCGGGATTCTGGAAGTGATTGGGGTCACGACAATCTGTTTCGCCGGGCCTCAGAATCGGTAAGTCGCCGATCGCATCGCGAACCGTGCGCCATGGAAGTGTACTCTTCTCCTCGAAGAGCGCTACGCGATCATTGGCGAGCGTGCGTAACAGACGCTCGTCGGGTGTTGGCCGATCACGCTCGGAGACGCGGTGCCGCCGCCAGTAGTCACCGTCCACCCACATCGAACGCGCGAGCGCCTCGCGACTGTGTGTCGGTTCCGGGAACGACCAACTCGCTCGGAGGTCGGAACGAAAGCCGACAATGAACACCCGCTCGCGTCGCTGTGGCACGCCATAATCGGCCGCGTTTACTAGTTGAAAAACCACGTTGTAGTCGAGGTCGGTTGACCGTCCCGCCGTATGGACTCGTTCGAGGTCGGCCCGGTGTTCGCGCCAAGACTGACTCTTCTTCGGAAGCACCATGGGATGCGAAAGTCGCAAGAGCGTATACTCGAAGTAGTCGGCGAAGCTTTGTCGCAACAGCCCCTTCACATTTTCGACGAGAAAAGCCTTGGGTCGAAGCGCGTCCACCGCGCGGACGAACTCGGGAAACATGTCCCGTTCGTCTTCGTGAGCGCGGTGCTTTCCACCGAGGGAAAAAGGTTGGCACGGCACGCCGCCGGCGACGAAGTCGATCCCATCGCCAAATTGGGAATAGTCGAGTCGTCGAACGTCCGCTTCGACAACTTCCCAGTCCGAGGCGGGTTTCACTCTTCGACGCCCATTGAGCCGAATCGTCTCGCACGAGTCACGGTCGCGTTCAACGACGGCGACGTGTTGAAACCCGGCGGCCGCTGTTCCGAGCGCCAGTCCGCCGGCTCCGCTGAACAGTTCCAATGACTTCATCGCACGTTTCCGCTTCGATGAACGCTTTGAGCCGCTGGCCGACTCGGTCCGGGTCGGAGAGTTCACACTCCCAAACCGTGAAGACGCGCCAACCAAGCGCCTGGAGGCGACGCCGAACCGTCCGATCCCGTTTGACGTTTTCATCGAACTTCCTTGTCCAGAATTTCACTCTCGACTTCGGGATTCGAGATCGGGCGCAGTGCCGATGGCGGTGCCAGAAGCACCCGTGTACGAAGACGACCGCCCGCCACTTCGCGAGGACCACGTCGGGCTTTCCGGGCAAATCTTTCGAGCGCAAGCGAAAGCGAAATCCGAGCCGGTGAAGCAACGACCGCACCGCGATTTCGGGCCGCGTGTTCGCCGACCGCACTCGGCTCATGATTTCGGAACGGCGCTTCGGAGAGACCGAGTCCATTGCTTGAAATCGCCGTTGGCCCGCGTTCCATTGTCTCTGTACTGAAGTTCATGTCTCTCGACAATTGTCGACCGCTCGATGAAGCGCATTCCCCTTGTCTTTCGTCGGCCGAATCGGCTATACGACGCCGGCCCGGAGGGACGTGTCATGCGCCGATCGCTGCGCCGTGGATTGATCGGCCTGAGCATCGCGACCGCCGGCTGCACGACGGATGGCCGACCCGCCGATTGGTTGCGAAATCCGTTCGCCGATCGGCCGCCCGAAGCGCCGACGGGGCCGCAGGCGTCGAGCCGGGCGACCACGCGCGTCCATGCGGTTGGCGCGCAAATCGTCGCCGCCAACAAGGCCGACTTCGCGGGCATGCATCCGGTGTTCTTCACGATCGGCGTGAAGGAACCGATGCTGTTTCATCGTTCGGACGGCGGCATCGTCGTGAGCGAAAGCTTCGTCGATCGGTGTTCGTCGGACGACGAGTTGGCGGCCGCGATCTGCCACGAACTCGGTCAATTCGTCGCCAAACATGCCGAGAAGAACCCGCCAGCCGCGTCCGAGCGCGACCTGCCGCCGGCCCCGAGATTGACGAGCGATGTGGTCGGCGGTGCCGGCGCTCCGGATCAGACTCGCCTGGCCGAAGCCGCGATTTACGACCGCAAGAACCCCCGAACACCGCGCACCGGCCCGCGCCAACCCGGCCCGGACGCGAAGACGCTGGCCCAAAACTTTTACACGCGGGCCGGCCACAAAGCCGAAGACTACGGACGCTCCGCGGACCTGATCAAGGAAGCGGAAGAGAACGCGGCCGACCGCGAGATCATGCGGGGAAGATAAGGGGCGAACTCCGATCCGAAGCCATAGGAAGTAAACGGGGGCTGTTGAACGCGGTCCCCGTTTCCGCATCGAATCCCGGAGCGGCCATGAGCAACAACTTCACGTTCGACGGCGACGAAGGTATTTCAAACCACCGTCGCTCGGGCTCGATTCGGTCCGCGCCGCTTCGACTCATCTCGCCTGGCACGTTCGGGGTCGGAGTCGTGCTGTTCTTTCTGCCCTGGACCGACCTGAGCTGCACCGAATCCAAGGGAAAGATGCAGTTGGTCACACAGTCCGGGTTTCAATCGGCGACCGGCGACGCCTCGGAAGGCGATGGGTTCGCGAAACTCGCCCAGGAGGGCGTGCAGGTTGAAAAGAAGCCCAAGTTCGACCTCAATGAACTTCGGAACAACCCGTTCCAAAAACAGGCCAACGAGAACGAGAAGTCCGAGAAGGCACCCCTCCTCTGGCTCTATCTGTTGCTGCTGATCGGTGGGGCCATCGTTCCGGTCTTGTTGCCGGCCGTCAAGCTTCGCGGCGCGATGACGCTCGGGTTGGCCGGGCTCGCGATCCTCGTCTTGATCGTTCAGTTGCTGATCGGATTTCCGCTCCCGAACACCGCCAACGAATTCAACCGTGAGATGAAGGCCGCCGATGTCGGCAAGGGTGACCTCGGTCCGGGCCTCAATTTGGCCGGAAAAATGGAGATGAAATCGTCCTATCGGCCCGCGTTTTACGTCTCGGTGTTGCTGCTCGTCGCCTCGGCCGCGCTCGGATTGATCCAATTGATCGTGATCGGCCCCAACGGCCCACGCGCACGGCGAACACAATGGTCAAGGGACGACGACGAATGATTCCAAGTCTCCGTGGGCGCGTGGTATTCGACTATTCGCGCTCGGAGTCCGCCTCCCCGCCCGACGCGACGATCTCACGGAAGAACTCGGGGCTCGAATCCCACGCGACCTGATACGTTGGCTCAAGCGGAACCATCACATAGTGGCCGCTCGAAATGTAAAGCGGCATGTCCGGCAAGCGGTCGCCGACGCCAACG
>JANLUE010000230.1:0-2212 GCA_031363325.1 Gemmataceae bacterium | reverse complement strand
CCAGCCCGTCAAGTCGTTGCCGTTGAAGAGTGGCACAAAGCCTTCGTTCGACCCGAAGGGTGAATCCTTCTTTGGGTTGGCAATGGGTTCTTTCGGAATGCCGCCGATCGGTTTGCGTTGCTTCAATTCGACGCGGACGATGTTGCGATCGTTCTTCTTCACCGTGAATTGCCGCGTCACCGTCTCGAAGAGCGGCCCCGTGACCGTCAAACCATGTTCGCCGACCTTGAGTGACAACGGATGGTCGAGCCCGGTCAGTTCGATCCGATCGCCATCCACGGTGGCTTCGACCTTGGCCGACGGATCGCTCAGTTCGATCACGACATCGCCGTACGGCGTGCGGATCGTCAACAGCGCCCCGATCAGGACGCCTAAGAGCCCAAGATCGCGGCCCCGATCCAGATCGGCCTGCGCGAGCGAATTGGGCGTGCTCGCTTCTTTGGTCGCGGCGGTTCGTCCGCGTCGGCCCGGCATCGAGTGCGTCGGCGAGCGAGCGACCGTCGATGTAGGCCATCGTGATGAACGGCCGACCATCGAACTGGCCGGCATCGTAGACGGGGCAGATGCTCGGGTGTTGCAACCCGGCCGCCGCCCGGGCCTCGCGGACGAACCGCTCGACGCGCTGGGTTTCACTCGCAGCGAAGGTCGGCAACTTGAGCGCGACCTTGCGGCCAAGCGTGCCATCCTCGGCGAGGAACACCGCCCCCATGCCGCCCTGGCCGAGCTTCCGCAGCACGCGATAGCGGCCGAACTCGGCGGGGAACGAAGCAAACGCCTCGCTCCGACTCGGCGGCGAGGTCGGGGCGGTTTCGGTTGGCCCAACGTCGAGCGTCGGCGCGGCCCGGAACTGCGTGCCGCACTTCTTGCAATTCACCGACCGCCCGACCACGTTCTCGGGCACGCGAGCCGACGCTCGGCAGTTCGGGCATGCGATCGTGAGAGTCATGGCGACACGGGGACTATTGCCAAAGTTGCCCTCATCCTACGAAGCGAGCCATCGTGTAGAATGGTTGAATCTGCGGAGGGCCAGCGATGCCGATCCACGATTGGACCCGAGTACCGGCGGGGATTTTCCACGATTTTCATCACGAATGGATTTCAGTGATCCGTCGACGGCTAAATGATTCCGTGCTCCCCAAGACCTTCTACGCACTGGCCGAACAACACGCGAGCGAATTCGGCCCGGATGTCCTGACACTTCAAGAATCTGGCACGGCGAGCGGGCAATCCGATTCTCCGCCCTGGTCGGAGGATGGGCCCGCGACCGCAACCCTGGTGCGCCCCAAGTCCAGCTACCGCGTCCAGACGGACGAATTGCATTACTTGACGCGCAAGAAACAAGTAACCGTGCGCCACGTCAGCGACGACCGGGTCGTCGCGGTCATCGAGATTATTTCACCCGGCAACAAGGCTGGGAAAGTGGCGTTCCGGGACCTCCTCAAGAAGACAGAGGAGTTCCTTCAGCGTGGCATTCACTTGCTCCTGATCGACTTGTTTCCCCCGAGTCGCCGCGACCCAAAGGGCCTACACGAAGCCATTTGGGAACATTTGACGTTCGACCACGACCCTTCTCGCGCGGGCTTTTCCCGTCCGTCGAACAAGCCAATGACTTTGGTCGCATATGAGGCGGAAGGAGGCCTGTGTGCGCACATTGAACCTGTGGCCGTCGGAGACGCGTTGCCCGATATGCCACTCGTTCTCGAATCGGGCGGTGCGGTGCAAGTTCCACTCGAATCGACGTATCTAAACTCTTTCGGGGCGGTCCTGCCACGTTGGCGGCGAATGCTTGAACCGGCCATCGCGTAATCACGCCGATCGAATCGATCGCCTACTTCATCCGGTCGAAGTTGAAGAACAAGTCCAGCAAGTGCCGCGAGCCGACGTAGATGCGGTCGCCGGGCATGAGTTGATAGTTCGAGCCCGCCTGGCCGAGTCGCACGATGCGGCCATAGTCCACGCTCATCACGAGGCCGGTGCCGTCACTTTGCGGGCGCACCAGGACGACGTTGCGCCAGGACGATCGATCGGTCATGCCCCCCGCGGCCAGGAGCCCGTCGAGGACCGTTTCGTTGCCGACCAGCGGGAACTTGCCCGGCGTGGTGACCTCGCCGAGGACGTAGTACACCTTCGACTGGCGGTTCACGAGCCGCACGTCGATGAAGCCAACGTCTTCGTCCTTTTCGAACTTCTTGACGATGACCGCGACTTCCGC
>JANLUE010000208.1:0-5769 GCA_031363325.1 Gemmataceae bacterium | reverse complement strand
CGCCGCCGGGTCCATGCCCGCGAAGATCGGCACTCCTTGAATCGGCACTTCCATGCGGCCACGATACCACTGGATCCGCGGGAAGGCATTGAACTTTCGCAACCTTCAACACGGGAAAGCCCCCGCGCGCTAGACCAACTCGAGTTCGTCCGCCTCCACTTTCACCGCCGCTGCCTGTCCGATGAAATCGAGCCGCAGCTGGACCCAAGTCCCACCGCTGCGCTGTTCCACCCACCCCTCCACTCCGGCACACACTCGGGCCCCACACTACGCGCGCCCCGTAGCCGCCGTGAACGGCGGTCCCCTTGGGATTTGACGTCCCGACGAATCGAAGGCTCTGCCCGAACGGAGGCTGAATCTCAAGGGCACCGCCGTTCACGGCGGTTCCGGCGCAGCCGTATTCGACCCGCCGTTTACGGCGGGTGATCATGCTCGGCTGAATCGTCAAGTCAACGCGCGGCCGCGATCGCGCCTTCGGTTGGGCTACTCGCGGTGGCGTAGAGCTTCTTGGGAATACGGCCGCCGAGGTACGCCAGTCGGCCCGCGTCGAGGGCGTAGCGCATCGCCCAGGCCATTCGGACGGGGTCTTTCGCCGACGCGATCGCCGTGTTCAGCAATACACCGTCGCAACCGAGTTCCATGGCGAACGAAACGTCGCTCGCGGTCCCGACTCCGGCATCGACGATCACCGGATAATCGGGATCGCCGTCCTTCAAGTACTCCAAAATGATCCGAATGTTGTTCGGGTTCAAGACCCCCTGCCCGCTGCCGATCGGGCTGCCGGCCGGCATGACGCTCGTGGCACCGGCCGCCTTCAATCGTTTCGCCAGCACCGGATCGTCCGTTGTGTAGACGAGCACCTGGAAGCCTTCCTTCACGAGCACTTCGGTCGCCTTCAACGTGTCGATCGGATCGGGCAGGAGCGTCTTCTTGTCGGCGAGGCATTCCAGCTTCACCCAGTTGGCGCCGGGGTTTTCGAGGTTGGTGAGCAGTTCGCGGGCGAGCCGGGCGTGGCGAATCGCGTCATCGGCGCTGAAGCAACCGGCCGTGTTCGGCAGGATCGTGTACTTCGAGAGATCGAGATAATCGAGCAGGTTACGGCCCTGGGCGTCCACGAGTCGTTCGCGGCGGACGGCCACGGTCGTGACCTCGCAACCGCTCGCGGCCAGCGAATCGCGCATCAGATCGTGCGTGGCATACTTGCCGGTGCCGGTGAAGAGTCGCGATTGAAACGTGAATGTGCCAATCTTCAGCGGCTTGTCGGCCGGGGGCGATTCTGGCTCACCCCCGCCGACGAGCGTGACGATCTCGACCCGGTCGCCATCGGCCAGGGCCCGCCCCGCTTGCTCATCTCGACGCACGACGATCTCATTCACCTCGACGGCCAGACGCTTTGGATCGCGACCCAGTCGGCGGAGCAAATCGGCAACCGTCAGCGGATCGGGGAGCGCTTGCGTCTCGGCGTTGATCGTGATTCGCGGCATGGCCAGTCCTTCGAAGGTACTGGGGTAGGATACCGAAAAGAAACGCGACGCGGACGAGCCCGCAATCGTGGTCAATTCGCCAGAATTTTGTCGACAGGCGGTAGCCAGTGGCGGGAATGTGACAAGGAGTAGATGAACGAAGCGGCACCGGCACGGCCGCATCGTATTCGAGTAACATCTTCGGTGGCGGAATCGGGCCGGCGAAGTCGTCCTCCGGACAACCCGTCTCGCTTGAGCCCAATCACAGAATGTACTTGCTGAGATCCTCCGTCTTCAAGATCGGCCCCAGGCGGTCGCGGACGTACTTGCCGTCGATGCGTACCTTTTTCTCCGGCAGGTCCGGGCCCTCGTAGCTGATCTCTTCGACGACGCGCTCCATGATCGGATGAAGTCGGCGGGCACCGATGTTCTGGGCGGTTCGGTTCACTTCGTAGGCGATGTCCGCCAGGGCCTCGACGCCGTCCGTCGTGAATTCAATCTTCACGCCCTCCGTCGCCAGAAGCTCGGCATACTGCTTCGTGATCGAATGCTTCGGCTCCGTCAGGATGCGCAGGAAGTCGTCGCGGGTCAGGTCGGTTAGCTCGACGCGGATCGGGAAGCGGCCCTGGAGTTCGGGCATCAGGTCGGCCGGCTTCGACGTGTGGAACGCCCCAGCCGCCACGAACAAAATGTGGTCCGTTCGCACTGGGCCGTACTTCGTGTTGACCGTCGTTCCTTCAACGACCGGCAACAAGTCGCGCTGCACGCCCTGGCGTGAGACATCAGGCCCGTGCCCGGACGACGGGCCGCACACCTTGTCGATCTCGTCCAGAAAAATGATCCCCTGGTTCTCGACCAGATCGACCGCCTGTTCGTGGACCGCCGCGCGGTCGATCAGGGCTTCGGTCTCCTGTTCCATCAGGATTTTCCGGGCCTCGGCAATCGTGACCTGTCGGGGGGCGTTTTGTTTCGGCAGAAACTTTTCGAACATGTTCTGCAGGTCGACATCCATGTTCTCCATGCCGAGGTTGGAGAACACCTGGACCGGCACGTGCTTCGTTTCGAGCGTGAGTTCGACGTTTTTATCTTCGAGTTCGCCGGCTTCGAGCATCGCCTTGAACTTGTCGCGCGTCTTCTGCCGCTGAGCGGTTTCCGTTTCGTCCTCGGGCGGCGTCCAACCTTTGCTCGGCAGGAGCAAATCGAGAAGCCGTTCGTTCACGCGTTCCTTGGCCTTCTCGGCCACCTGATCGCGTTGCTTCTGCTTGATGAGCCCGACGGACGCTTCCGTGAGATCGCGGACCATGCTCTCGACATCGCGGCCGACGTAGCCGACTTCGGTGTACTTGGTCGCTTCAACCTTGATGAACGGGGCCCCGACGAGTTGCGCGAGCCGGCGCGCGATCTCGGTTTTGCCGACGCCGGTCGGGCCGATCAGGATGATGTTCTTCGGCGTAACGTCTTTGCGCAAATCGGGCTCGAGTCGCTGGCGCCGCCAGCGATTGCGGATGGCGACCGCGACCGCGCGTTTAGCGGCCGCCTGGCCGACAATATAGCGGTCGAGTTCGGCGACGATCTGGCGGGGTGTCAAGTTGTCGGTCATGATGGGTTCTTGGCCAGCGGCGTGGTTTGGGCGTCCGGGTCCGCCCGGCGCAGTTCTTCGAGCGTCTCGGCGGGAGAAAGTTGGACGACCTCGCCCTCGCGCCAAACCGAGATCGGTCGGCCCAAGAATGCGTGCTTCCGGAGGGCCGTCCGCACTCCGTTCCGAACGGCCCGAGTCCTTTCTTCAAGGGTGACGTTAGTACGCATCGCCGAGTAACTCCCGAAAGGTCTGCCCGTCCACATCATGGGCCACGATCGTCTCTTCCATTGTCCGACCTCCCCGCTCAACGTGCGGAGGATTCGGGCCTACTTCGGCTTCAGCGGGTCGGCATCGGTCATGCGGTTGAGTGATTCGGCGAATTATAGGAACGGGCTACTTCGCTTCCCAATCGTCGGGGATCGCGAAACCGTCCTGACGGTTGAGGAGCAAGCGAAGCGTGGCGTCCGGCACGTCGCGGCGAACGGCGCGGACATCGCCATTCACGAACAGGACGAGGAAGGAATTGCGTTCCGGGTACAGCCCACCGAACTTGGGCTTCGGCCGACCATCGCCCCATTCGAATTCGTCCGGCCGCGTCCACTCAATGCCTTCGCCGGCCTCGACGACCATGATCGTGTTGGAGGTCCCGTCCTGGACTTGCGCCATTGTCAAGTTGAGGGCCACGTTCGGGAAGGTTGGCCGTTCGAACATCGCGCCTTTGTGGCTGAATCCCCGGTAAAACGTGAAGCCGATTCCGCCGCGACCCTTGGTGTCCGGCGTCGTGTAGACATCGGGGATTTGTGAAACGAGCGGTCGATTGTTCGGGCTGTCCCACGATTCGTCGAGCTTGAACTTGTGGTACAGGGCTTCCTGGTCGAGATGCGGCAAGAGGTGGACTCGCCAGCTCAGGAGCGGAGTACTCGCCTGACCGGCCGGCCCCTTCTTGGGAACCGCGCTGTAAGAATCCGACCGAAAGAACGCCGTTCGATCGTGGTGAATTTGCATCGCGAGGCCGATCTGGCGCAGGTTCGTCCGCGATTGGATGGTGACTTGTTCGTCCTGCGCTTTCTGGACGACAGCCTGCAACTGTTCGACCGCGGCCTTCCCGCCCTGGAACATCCGCCAACCGACATATCCCCCGCCCCCACAACACAGCAACAAGACTCCTCCCAGGATGCCGAGGATCAACCCGGTCGAGTTGCTTTTGGGCGGCGGAGCCCGGTACCCGTCGTCGTCGCGCGAGCGTCGGCGTGGCTGGTCCTCGTCGTCCGGCTCGCGCCGTCGACGTGGCCGGTCGTCATCTTCGAATTCATCGTCGGTGCGAGGCATGTCGAGCTCCCGAGAAAATGATGCCACGTGAATGTTGACATCGTAGGAAATCGACCCGAATTGATTTGTCGTCGAGCGACCCGAACCGAATTAGGTCGATCGAGTGTATGGCTTGCGACCTCCGATCAATAACACCACCAGTCCGCCAATCAGCGACAGAAACGCCCAGGTATACGCCCCGTAGACCTGGGCGAACTTGCCAGGCGAGTTCGGCACGAGCCCGAGCTCCGCCGTGGCCTCGGACTGCACGGCCGCATCGAACGTGGCGACGTAGACGGTCCCGCCAATTTGTAATTTCAACGCGTCGAAGATCGGTTGCGACTTGGGTACTTCATTGCCGAACACGCCGGAGCTGGTCGACAGGATCAGCAACGTGGCAACGAAGAGCGCGACGCCCGCGGTCCACCGCGCGGCCTTCGGAGAGCTCGCGGCGAGTGCGTATGACAGAACGGCGAACGGCAGGAGCAACGTGACGCAATGATGCTTCCAGGTCCGTTCGCTGAAGAGCAACATGCCGACGAGAATGATCGAGAACTCCGCCGCGGGTCGCCAGCCCGTGCGGGTCGGGTTCCCCCTCTCCGCTTCGGAGAGGGGGTTCGGGGGTGAGGTCTTCACGCGCGGCCCCGAAACCTCACTTGGCCTCCTCTCCGAAGCGGAGAGGGGGAACCGGAATCGGGTGCGACACGCCAAGACCATCAATGCAAGGAACGCCACCTGGGCGGCTTGCACCAGGCGCTTGATCGTGTCGCGGTCGAGTTCCGCCACGTTGTGGAAGGCGAGCGGCACGTAGCGATCGTCGATCCACGCGGAGAAAGACGGGCTGTGCGTCAGCAAGCGCGTCAGCAATCCGGGCAGCGATTGATTCTCTTTCTCCGGCGTCACGATGCCGTGAATCAGGTAGGGATCAATCATTCCCTTCTTCCACGACGTGAGCGCGTGCCAGTTCCGCTCCCAGCCGGTGCTCAACGAACCGTCCTGCACCGCGAAGATGGTCGAAGGCAAGACCAGGAAGAACAACGCCAACCCAATCGCGGCGCCAATGAGCACGCGCCATTCTCGCTTCCAGGCGAAATAGACGATGAACAACGCCGGCGTGACCTTGCAGGCGATCGCGAGTGCCAGCAAAACTCCCGAGAGGAGGTCCTTGCCCCGTGCGAACGAATAGAGGCAGGCCATCACCAGAAACAGAATGAAAATGTTCACGTTGCCGTGCGAAAGGTCACCGACGATCGGCTTCAACGCGACGAGAACTGTGATGGCCTTCGCCCACGCCGGGAACGGCCGATCGGGCGATTCGACCAATCGAAACGCCCAGATCATGCACAACACCGCGAGCGCGACCTTCAGGTAATACCAGGTGAGCGCCCCGACGAGCGGATCGAACGTGATCAACTCCGA
>JANLUE010001219.1:0-2628 GCA_031363325.1 Gemmataceae bacterium | reverse complement strand
ATGTCGAAGATACGTTTCAGGCCACGTTCCTCACGCTGCTTCGCAAAGGCGCGCGGATCCAGAAGGCGAATTCGGTTGGCCCGTGGCTCTACGGCGTGGCCCATCGGCTGGCGCTGCGGGCCCGGTCGGCCAGTCGGCGTCGCGACGAAGTTGAGTCGGCAACGCCGACTCGTCCGGATGTCCTGCCGGCCGACCTCGCCTGGCCCGAAGCGTGCCACATCCTGCACGAGGAACTCGACAAGCTTTCGGAAAGGTATCGACTGCCGTTGATGCTTTGCTACCTCGAAGGGCTGTCCCGCGACGAGGCGGCCGCTCGACTCGGGCTCACGTTGAACTCCGTCCGCAATCGCCTCGAAACGGGTCGCGAAAAACTCCGGGCCCGCTTGACGCGTCGCGGCGTCGGCCTGTCGGCCGCCTTGCTCGCTTCGCTCGGCGAACAAGTGATCGCCTCCGTGCCGCGAGCCTTGATCCGTTCGACGACAGCCGTCGTCGTTTCCTCGGCGCGGACCGCCAGTTCGCTCGGTCGATTCGTCACCGTGGCAACCCTGTTGATCGGAGTTGGCATCGGCCTCGCGTTTTTCGGCAGCCCAATGTCGGCCGAAACTCCAAAAGACCCGAAGCCACCCGTCGTCGAGCAAGCGAACGCCAACGTTCAAGGTCGCGTCGTCGATCCCGAGGGTCGGCCCGTCGCCGGCGCGAAAGTCTGGCTGATTACCGACATGACCTCGTACCCCGCGAAGAAAACGAAGCCGACCGTCCAGGCGACCACCGATGCCGAAGGGAAGTTTCAGTTCCCCGCCCCGATGGCCAAGGACTGGGCGAACGACGCCCGCATCGTCGTGACCGCCGAGGGACATGGGTCCGCCTGGTTGGCTGGTCACAAGGCGATTGGCAAAATTGTCGAATACAAACTCGCCAAGGACGAACCGATTCGTGGCCGCGTGTTGAACCTCGAAGGTCAGCCGGTGGCCGGGGCGACGATTCGCATCGAGTCCGTCTGGGCGGTCGCGTCCGCCGATCTTGGGCCGTGGCTCGGCGAATTGAAGGCGGCCAAGCGACCGTACTATGAGGTGCTCAATTCGCACTTCGACTTCGAACACAAGATGTACACCCAAGTTGGGACGCTTCCCGGTCAGCCGGCCACGGTGACCACCGACAAGGACGGTCGGTTCACGATCGCCGGCCTCGGTCGCGAGCGTCTGGCGAAACTGCGGCTCGATGGCCCGACGATTGCGTCGGCCGAGTTGGAAGTCGTCACGCGGGTCGGCGACCCGATCCGCGTGCCGATCAACCCCGGCGAACGCGAGTACGGCACGCAGACCTACTTTGGCTCGACGTTCGACTTCGCGGCCGAGCCGATGCAACCGATCGAAGGCACGATCACCGATCGCGGCACGGGCAAGCCGATCGCCGGCGTCGTGGTCAAGTCGAATGGACGAATCGAATTGTCATCAACGCCGACGGACGCGGCCGGCAAGTATCGCCTCGTGGGCCTGCCACCGGGCAAGCACAACCTCGTCGCAGTCCCGCCGGGCGATCAGCCGTATCACCGGATGGAAGGCGATGGCGGTCGGCCTGGCAACGTCGAAAGTGCCGCGTTGGACTTCGGCATGACCCGTGGCCGTTGGGTGACTGGCAAGGTCATCAACGTTCGCACGAAGAAGCCGGAAGCGCACGCTTCGGTCCTGTATTCGCCCTTCGCCGATGACCCCGGCTACCTATCGGTCCCCGGCGCCAAGGCCTGGCTGCCCGGCCCAACGACGTTCACGACCGCCGATGGTTCGTTCCGAATCTGTGCCTTCCCCGGTCGCGGGGCGATCCTGGTCAACGGTGCCAGTGGCAACTTCATCACGGCCGACCAGAAGCCGCTCCAGGGCGATCTCGACGGACTCAAAGCGGGCTTTGCGAAAAGCGGCATGCTGCCAACGTCCCCGGTGGCCAGCTTGATCTCGCACCACGCGGCCACGATCGTCAATGTCGAAGCGAATCAACCGAAGGAGTACGCAATCGACTTGGACCCCGGCGTGACGATCGCGATGAAGCTCGTCGATACAGACGGCAAGCCGGTCACCGGCGCGGCCGGCGGAATGCTCGAACCGTGGGGCATCTGGTCCAACACACATGAAAAATCGGAGATGTCGGTTACGCAGTTCAACCCGGCCAAGCCACGTTCGATCGTCGTGTTGCAATCGCGCCGCGGCCTTGGCAAGTTGATCGAACCCAAGGTCGGCGATGTCGGCCCCTGGACCGTCCGCCTCGAACCCGTCGGTTCAGTCACGGGGCGACTCGTGACCGAAGACGGCCGACCGATCGCGAGCGTCGCGGTGCAAGTGTACTACCTGATGCCGGGCCACGAATCCTGGTCGCCCTCCATGGAACACGCCAAAGCCCTATCCGACGCGAAAGGCGAGTTCCGCCTGTCGAACCTGATCCCCGGCCTGAAGTACTCCATCCGCCACACCTCGGAACTCGGCGGCGGGAAGCAACGAGCTTACTTGTATTTGACGGTGCGCTGGGGCGTGGCGGGGGCTGTGGGCTTTGTTAAGAGGGGGCCTTAATTGTTAGCCGCGCGGCGGTGGTTGGACGACGCCGACCGCGTCCGCGAATCGTCTCACACGTCATGTGACG
>JANLUE010000186.1:0-3788 GCA_031363325.1 Gemmataceae bacterium | reverse complement strand
TCACCCCCTAACCCCCTCTCTGAAGCGGAGAGAGGGAACCAGACGGCCACCATCCTGGACGCCCGCGTCCTCTCGGGTTCCGGTGGCGGGCCGGACAAGACGCTCATCAACTCGCCGCCATTTCTGGCGCGGGCGGGTTACCGAATGCTCTGCGTTTACCTGCATGATCCAAACGATCCCGGGTTCGAGGTGTTACGACAGAAAGCGGCCGCGAATGGCGTTGAGTTGATTTCGGTTCCCGATCGCGGGCCGTTCGACTGGCGGGTCGTGACACGACTCGTCGAACTGTGTCGCCGCGAGCGCGTGGCCGTCTGGCATGGACACGACTACAAGACGAACCTGCTCGGCCTCGTGCTCAAGAGATTCCATCCGATGCGGCTCGTCACGACCGTCCACGGTTGGGTCCACCAGACATCGCGAACGCCCGTGTATTACTGGCTCGATCGCCAGTCGCTGCGGTTCTACGAGCGTGTGTTCTGCGTTTCGGACGACCTCCTCGCCGCGTGTCGAACGGCCGGCGTGCCGAAGTCGCGATGCGTATTGCTCGAAAATGGCATCGACGTGGAACGAAATCGTCGCTCGCGCTCGCCGGCCGAAGCTCGAGCGCGCTTGGGTTGGCCCGAACGATTCACGATCGGTGCCGTCGGCCGGCTTTCGCCCGAGAAAGGGTTCGATATCCTGATCCGTGCCGTGGATCGATTGATCGCGGCCGGTCGCGATATTCAGTTGTTGATCGTCGGCGAAGGTAGCGAACGCGAGTCGCTTCAGCGCCTGACTCGCGACGATCGCATTCGCTTGCCGGGCTATCGGGCCGACCTCGGCGAACTGTACGAAGCGTTCGACCTGTTCGCCCTGAGCAGTCATCGCGAAGGTTTGCCGAACGCGCTGCTCGAGGCGATGGCGTACGAAGTGCCGGTGGTGTCGACGAACGTCAATGGCGTGCCACGACTCGTGACGCACGGCGAATCGGGCGAACTCGTTCCGGCCGGTTCGGTTGAGCTGTTGGCGCAGGCGCTTGGTCGATTAATGGACGATGTCGAGTTGCGAGGCCGTTACGCGACGATTGGGCGACGCGTTGTTGAGGAGCAGTTTAGCTTTGCGGCTCGCATGGAACGATTGGCGAAGGCGTACGACGAGATGTTGGGTTACCCCGAATCTCGGGCAGGCGAGCCGGTGGGCGTTAGCCCACCGGGTGACCTCGCAATGACTTCCCGCGACCTGATTGACAGGAATACTCTGGGTTCTTCGGTAAATTGACCGGGGCAAGCGAATGGAACGTCACCCGGAGGGCTAACGCCCACCGGCTCGCCCGCACGACGAACCAAGCCAATAGGCAGGAGCAAGGAATGCGCATCCTCGTGACCGGCGCGGCCGGGTTTATCGGCTCGCATCTGTGCGAACGACTGATCGAACTTGGACATGAAGTCACTGGCATCGACGCGTTCGTGCCGTACTATCCGCGGCCCATCAAGGAACGCAACCTCGCGGCGCTCTCGACGAACTCGAAGTTTCGCTTCTTGCCTAACGATCTGCGAACCGACAACTTGGCCGAGGCCGTCGCCAACGTGGAAGTCATATTCCATCTCGCGGCGATGCCGGGGCTCGTCGCGAGTTGGACCGACTTCGACTTGTACAACTCGTGCAATGTGACGGCAACCCAGCGCTTTCTCGATGCCGTCAAAGGCAGTCGCACGTTGAAGCGATTCGTCTACGGTTCGACATCGAGCGTGTATGGCAAGTTCGCCTCGGGCGATGAATCGTTGCCGACCAAGCCGATCTCGCCGTACGGCGTCACGAAGCTGGCCGGCGAGCATCTGGCGAAGGCGCACCTCGAGATGTTCGGCACGCCGGTCGTTGTGCTGCGGTTCTTTTCCGTGTACGGCCCCCGGCAACGGCCCGATATGGGTTATCACATTTTCATGAGGGCCCTGATTGCCAATGAACCGATCACCGTGTTCGGCGACGGCCAACAGGTTCGGGGCAATACATACGTCGGCGATTGCGTCGAAGCGGTCATCGCGTCGACGAACGCGCAGGTGGGCGAGACCTTCAATGTCGGCGGCGGCGAGATGGTCAGCGTGCGCGACATCCTAACCAAACTCGAACGACTGTCGGGCAAGAAGTTCAGCGTGCGCGAGGAGCCGGCCCGGATCGGCGATCAACGCCATACCTTCGCCGACACGACGAAGCTCCGCCGCCACCTGGGCTGGGAGCCGCGCACGTCGCTCGACGATGGGCTGGCCCGGCAATGGGAGTGGCAACGTTCGCTGAGCTGATTGCCGGTCCGGACGCGGGTCACTTCACCAACGGATAAACGTAGAGTTTGTTCGCCGCCGGCGCGACGACGACCAAGGCTTTCTGAGATGGGAACAAAATCAGTCGTTTGTCGAAGGCAAGACTCGGGTTGTCACGCTCGAAGGGGTCCTTCTTGCCGTCGAAGCCGGGGAGCGTGGTGAATTCCTTGATCGGTTTGTCAGTCGCGTTGGGGCGAACGGAGACCGTCTTGCTTCCACAGGGTCCATCGGCGATTGAAAGGTACCAGGTTCGGGTCACGGCCGGGATCGTCAGGCCGGTCTCCTTGGTGGGCTCGGCATTTTCCGTGAAAGTACCCTTCTCGGTGTGAATGAGTTGTCCCGTCGCGCTCGGAAACACGCCGCCGGCCCCAATGGCCCGATGGTGCCCGGTAAGTGTGTTGTCCATCAAGCGAACGATCTGAACTCCGCTCGGCTGCAATTGCGAATACCAGAGCGTGAGAGTCGTTCCATAAGTCGAGACTCGTAAGTTCGCCGAGGACCCGAAGCCGATGTTCAACGCCCCCTCGGCCTTGTCGACGCGGACTTCTTTCAACGTCTCGACGTCGATGAACGCGAGCGCGAGCTTGCTGGCGTTGTTCTGCGTGACGGGCCCGCCGAGCACGAGCGGCCCGGCGGTCGCACTTCCCATACCGGCCGCAACGGGTCGTGGCCGCATGTCCAACTCGGCGTCGAGTTCCAAGCGAATCTCCGGCAAGCTGTAACGCAGAACTTGCTTCTCGTCGGGATAAACGACGAGCAACTTGTCCATGCCGGCCGCGAACAGCACGTTATCCGCCGCGACGCCGACCGACTTGCCGAGTTGGCCCGTACAAACGTCGAACACAAAGAGCTTGCGCGCGGTCGGCACGTGCAGGATCAGGTAGCGTCCACCGCCACCGACGCAGAGGTCTTTGATTGGCCCCGCGAGAGGCACTTCGAGTCGCTCGCCGGCCGTCTCGAACAGCGGCAACGGGACCGCGGCGGCGGCCGACTTGACCAACATGGCCCCCGGTGCGATCGGCTCCTTGGACACGACCGGGTCTTTCGGGTCGGGCGACTTCGGGTCCTTCTTCGGTTCGACCTTGGGAGCGTTCGTCGGTTTGCGATTGCGCAGCACGATTGACTGTTCGGCGCGAGCGTTCTCGGCGACAGCCTCGATCTTCACGGTCACCGTAGGGTTGGCGAAGTCGGCTGGCACGTCCCAGTCGATGCGCAAGTCGGGCGAAACGGTGGCCGGGATGCCATTGACGATGAGCTTGGCTCCCCCGCGATTGCTCGTGACTCGAACCGGATAAGAGAACTTTTTGCCGGGCTCAAATTCGATGGGCGGAGTACTGGTGATGTACGCGATCGGTTCGTTCACTTTCTTGATTTCGTCGGCCAGGTTGACCGCGATTAATTCGACGTACGGGTCGGTCTCCGGAAGGATCGCGAGCGTGCCGGCGATTTCGGAATAGAGGATGGCCTGGTCGGGCGTGCGGATGTCGGTCGCGG
>JANLUE010000184.1:0-1261 GCA_031363325.1 Gemmataceae bacterium | reverse complement strand
CCGCCGGGTGAACCCCAACGACCATGCGGTTCTCGATGACTCGTCCGAGCAACGAATTTATGTCGCTGGGGGTTCACCTGATGGGCTAACGCCCACCGGCTCGCCATGTTATCGACTTGCGGCCACGGCTTTCGCAGAATGCGGGCCGAAGTTTTCGTTGACTCGTACAGATTGCATCCGCCCTTGCCCGCTTCGCGGTATTGCATATCCTTTCAAACTTTCCACGGACTTGGTGGGGCGGGGCATGCGGTTCAACCTCGTCGATCGCGTCCACGTCTGGGAGCCCGGAAAATCCCTCTCGGCCTCGAAGGCTCTGACGCTCGGTGAGGAGTATCTTGCCGACCACTTCCCAACGTTCCCCGTTATGCCCGGCGTCCTAATGCTCCAGGCCGTGGTCGAAGCGAGTGCGTGGCTCTGGCGGATCACCAGCGATTTCAAGCACCCGGTCATCACGTTGCGCGAAGTGAAGAACGTCAAATATGGCACGTTCATGCAACCCGGCCACGTACTCGAACTGAGCACGGAGCTTTTGAAAAGCGACGATTCGACGGCCACGTTTCGCGGCAAGGGCCAAGTTCGCGGTGGTGGACAAACGGTCAACGCCCAGATCGTCCTGACCGGATATAACGTTGAGGACAAAATGCAGTCCGGCGGCCCGACCGACGACTCGCTCCGTCAACACTGGCGCGACCGGTGGGCGTGGCTGACCGCCGAGTCGACTCGCTGATTTCACGGCGCAATATCGGAAGGTGAATCCGTTCATGCAATTGAAGGATCAGGTCGCACTCGTGACGGGCGGGAGCCGTGGCATTGGCCGGGGCATCGTCGTCGCGCTTGCGCGTGAAGGGGCCAAGGTCGCGTTCGTGTATCGCGGTTCGAAGGACGCGGCCGACGCACTCGTTGCGGAAGTGACGGCCGCCGGCGGAACCTGCCAGGCGATCCAGGCCGACGTGGCTCAACCCGATGCCGCTCAGCCGGTCGTCGACAAGGTGCTCGCCGATTACGGTCGGGTCGACATCCTCGTGAACAACGCGGGCGTGATTCGGGACGGCCTGTTCATTCGCATGGACGTGGCCGACTGGAACACCGTGATCGATACGAACCTCAATGGCACGTTCGCTTTTTGCCGAGCGGTTGCTGGACAGATGGCGTTGAAGCAGCGGTATGGCCGAATCATCAATGTGTCGAGCGTTGCCGCTGAACACGTGAATGCCGGTCAGTGCAATTATGCGGCCTCTAAGGGGGCGGTGAACGCCTTCAC
>JANLUE010000181.1:0-3212 GCA_031363325.1 Gemmataceae bacterium | reverse complement strand
CGAGGTGATTCCCTTGATGAGGTTGGCTTCGAGCGTCTTCGGCAACTCGGCCGGCGCGGCCCCGATTTTCGGCATGGGCACGACGAGATCGCCGACTGAATACGTCTTCAATGTTTCGCGAGCGCCGGCCTTGGTCGAGCGGCTGACCGGGGTCACACGTCCGTCCGCTTCGTCTTGGTAAACGAGTTCGCGCTGCAACGGGAGCTGGGGCTCGTCCGGGAAGTACTGCGGCGGATGTTTCTCGAGGTAGTGGCCGCTCGGAAGAACGAGCTTCTCGAAAAAGCCTGGAAGCGGAATCCAATTCGACGTTCCGCATTCGGGTAGCGGAACGACGCGTGGCGGTGCCACAATTTGTTCGATTGGAATGAGTGGGGCGGGTTGTGTTTCGGGAGTGATCGGCGGCTTCTTGCGGTCGCCGGCGAGCGTTGGGATCGCGAGCAGGCCGAGCAACAGGCACCCGGCCACGGGTCGAACGGACATCGGCTTTACCTCCGGGGGGAGTCGGAAGGGAATCCTTCCGCGAAGGCCGATGGGGATAGCCGGGGGGACGGGGTGGTGTCAACCCGAAGTGAACGATTGGTCTGAAATCCGCGCGATCGAATCTTATCGATCGCGTTCGGCGACCAATCGCTCGTAGATCCTTTGGTACTCCGTGGCCGATCGGTCCCACGACCAATCCGCCCGCATGCCGTTGCGAACGATTCGCCGGAACGCGGTCTGCGCGTGAATCATGCGTTTCAAGACTTCTTCCGTTTCGACTTCCCCGGCACCTTCTCCGTTGGTCCCATCTCGATCGCTTTCGACTTCGCCAGTTCGTAGAACTCGTGCAGCTTCGACTGTAACAGAGCCTTGTCCGGCAACCGCGTCTGATACTCGGCGACGAGGGCCGGGGACAGAGTGCGGCTCAGGGCGTACTCGACCACTTCGTCGTCCTTCGTCGCGCACAACAGCACCCCGATCGACGGTTGCTCGTGCGGCTTCCGCACGTCCCGGTCGAGCGCTTCGAGGTAGAATTGGAGTTGGCCGAGGTCTGCCGGCGCGAAGCGATCGACCTTCAATTCAAAAGCGACCAAGCAGCAAAGCCCGCGGTGGTAGAAAAGCAAGTCGATGAAGAAGTCTTGCCCGCCGACTTGAAGCCAGTGCTGCTCACCGACGAAGCAAAAATCGCCGCCGAGTTCGAGCAGGAAATGCCGCAGGTTGGCGATCAGTGCCCGTTGTAGGTCGGCCTCGGTATGCGAAGCCGGTAGCGCCAGGAAGTCAACCAGGCATGTGTCCTTGAACGCCGCGGCCGCGTCGCCACCCATCCGCGCGAGCGGCGGCGACACTTTCGGCGGCGACAACACCACCCGCTCGAACAAGGCACCGCTCAGCTGTCGCTCCAGGTCCCGTTTGCCCCAGCGTTCCTGAAGTGTCATCCGCAAATAAAACTCTCGCTCTTCGGGCCGCTTGGAGTGGCTGAGGATCAGGATGTTGTGAGTCCAGGGCAATTGTCTCACCAGTGGCGAGACTTTTTCATCGTTCCGGTAGGTTTCGTAGAACTGCCGCATCCGCGCGAGCGCGCGAAAACATTCCAATTCGAAACTACCGGTCGCGTTCGGCGACCAGTCGTTCGTAGATCTTCTGGTATTCCGTCGCCGATCGGTCCCACGACCAGTCCGCCCGCATGCCGTTGCGAACGATTCGCCGGAACGTGACGGGCCGATCGTGGTAGAGGTGCGTCGCCCAACGGACCGTGCCGAACAGGGCTTGCGGCGTGAAGGCCTGGAACCGGAACCCGTTCGGCTCGCTCGTCGCGAGCGATTCCTCGGTCGTATCCAGAATCGAATCGGCGAGGCCGCCCGTCGTGCGAACGATCGGCGGCGTGCCGTAGCGAAGGCTGTAGAGTTGATTGAGTCCCGATGGCTCGAACAAACTCGGCATCAGGAACAGGTCGCTGCCCGCTTCGATCTTGTGCGCGAGGACATCGTCGTACCCGATGTAGAGGCCCATGCGATCGGGGTAACGTTCGCGGATCGCGTGCAACTGGGCGTGATAATTCGGCTCGCCCTCTCCGAGGATCACGAGTTGCACGGGCAACTTCAACATGTCGTCGGCCGCCCGAATGACCAGGTCGATGCCCTTTTGTTCGGTGAGTCGCGCGACGAGGCCCAGCAACGGAACCCGTGGTTCGACGGGCAAGTTGAACGATCGCTGCAGGTCGGCCTTGCAAACTTCCTTGCCTTCCCAGACCGTTTCGACCGTGTACGGCTGGGCGATCATCGGATCGGTCGCCGGGTCCCACGAGGCGTAGTCGACGCCATTCATGATCCCGCTGAGCCGATCGCGGCGTTCGCCGAGGATGCCTTCCATTTTGCAACCGAACGCCGGCGTGCGAATCTCATTCGCGTACGTCGGGCTCACGGTGTTGACCCAGTTCGACGAGACGATGCCGCCCTTCATGAAGTTGAACTGGCCATAGAACTCGAGTTGATGCGGGTTGTACAGGCGGAAGTCGAGCCCCGTGAGGTGAAACAACTCGTGCGGGAACGCCCCCTGGAACGCGATGTTGTGGATCGTGAACAGCGTCTTGATGCGCCGATACTCGGGCCGATGCCGGTAAAGTTCGCGGAGGTAGACGGGCACGAGGCCGGTCTGCCAGTCGTTGACATGCAGGATGTCCGGCGGGAAGCCGATGTGCGGGACGGCCTCCATGATCGCCCGGCAAAAGAACGTGAACCGGGCACAGTTGTCCGCGTAATCGACCTTGCGGCCATCCGGCGCGGTTCGTTGATAGAGGCCGGTCTTGTGTTCTGGGTCGTCGCGCTCGAAGAGATCCGCGTTCTCGACGAGGAAGACGGGCACGCCGCTACCGGGGATCTCCGTCCGCCACAATCGGCTCGGCAGAATGGTTTTGCCGAGCGGTACGCCAAGGATGGTTTCGGTCGGATGGATCGGCACTCGGCCAACGCGGACCGAACGATAGAGCGGCATGATGGCCGCGACCTGATGGCCGAGCCGCGAGATGGCCTGGGGCAAATAGCCGGCCACGTCCGCGAGGCCGCCCGTCTTGGCGAACCCAACGATCTCCGAAGCGGCAAGGAGTACGGACGGCAGCGGCGGCATTCGGGGTTGGGCCTCCAGGGTGCGCCGCTTGGGGCGAGTCTGCCGCAACCCCGGCCTCGCTCGAACCGCTACGCGGTTCTGCGCTCGACCGGGGCTTTACTGACGGTCGC
>JANLUE010000165.1:0-6022 GCA_031363325.1 Gemmataceae bacterium | reverse complement strand
CCGGGAGGAGTCGGACGCCCACCGGGCGTTGGGTCGCGCGTTTCGCCTGGAATCGATTCTGTCGATCCAGGAAGCCCGGGTGGTGAGCAACGACTACACGATCCGCTACCGCAACCGCTTCTACCAACTGCTGCCGCCGGTCTTTCCAGGCGAGCGGAGCGGCCGTGTGGTGATCGAAGAGCGCTTGGACGGGACCATGGCGATCCGGTTTGGCGAGCGCTACCTCCGCTACGAGGAAATCGTGCCGGCCGAAACGGGTTCGGGCCCGGCGCGGACGCGGTCGGAGCCAATCCCCGAGGCGTCGAACCAGAGCGAGACGAAATCGAAACCTGGCATGCGACCGACCGCCGGGCGCTCGGGTCGCACTCCTGCGGAGCCCTATCCTCCCGACGGCGAGGCGAGCGATACCACGAAGCCCGCTCGTCGTCCAGCAGAAAATCATCCGTGGCGGAAGTTTAAGATCAAAGATCATTGATGCGTTCGGTCGCGCGGCCGGAGGGTGCCGGGCTCCCCCACCGCCGCGAGCCGCGAGCCGTCGATGCCCGGACGCTCGTTCGCGGAGCACGCCGCATAGATTCCGGTTGAGCGAAACCCGCCACACGGCCGGTTTGGCTATGGGGAAGCAATCACTTCCGCCTTCACTCCATTATCCCGGCGGCGCGATCACTTGCAAGCACTTTTTCATCGGCGAACCGGGTCGGCGGTTGTGTGTCGGCCTTCGGATCAGCCGCTGGAACAGCCGCGATCGCGTTGGCGGCGACCGCGGCGGATGTGCAAGGCCATGCGACCGCTGTCGATGTCGGCGACCTTCAGGCCCAGCAGTTCGCGCAAGCGCAGGCCACACGAATATTTGACTTCGAGAATGGTGCGATCGCGGCCGGGCCGGGCCGCGGCGAGCAATCGCGCCACTTCGTCGCGCGTGAGCACATCGGGCAGCAGACGTGGCCGTTTGGCGAAGGGCTGATGCTCAATGACGTGCGGTCGCGCCAGCGTGACGTTGTACAAGAAGCGCAACGCGCAAACGCCTTGATTGAACTGGCTCCACGACGCCTTCTGATCGATGAGGTGCAATTGGTACTGGCGAATCTGCTCGGGACCGAGGACGTTCGGCGACTGGCCGAAGTGCCGACGGAATTTCTTGACGGCCAGGACGTAGGCTTCGATGGTCTGGGGCGACAGATTGCGCAAGCGCATATCGTCGATGAAGCGTTGCCGAAGCGGTGACATGATGCAACTCCACGGTGAAGGATCGGGCGACCCTTCATCGTGGCAGCTAACGGCAGCACAACGGAAGTGGCTTACGGATGCGAGCGGCGATCAAAACGACCGACCGAGACGTGCCACTAACTCTTCCACCGCGGAGCGGTTTAGTTCAACGACCAAGCTCAGCAGCCGGCGGGGCTAGGTGAGCTACGAATCGGGGAAAGCAATCATGCCCCGCCGGTCTGCTGCAGCGCCTGGTTCGGCATCTGCGCTACTTGGCTACTTGAAACGCTTGTTGCGTATGCACGATGTAGGCAGCTTCTCGACCAGGAGCCTTGAGTTCTGCTTCAGTCAGCGCAATACGCTGTGTGTGCAAGGCAAACAGCGAATCAAAGACGGACTTGAATCGCAGTCGTGCGAGATTGTCGAGTACGTCGAGTGAGACGCTGACGAGTGTATGCAACTTCCCGGTCGTGTACTTCAATTTATGGATGTTCATGTACTCGGTGTATTTGTCAACCAACTCCACAAGCTCGCCTTCGATTTCGGAAGCAGACATTTTCTTTGTGGCAACTTGCGACATCCAGCGCCGGAGACGCCGCAAGGCCATCATGGCATCAGAATTTGCTCGAAAATTAAGGACGGCTTCAATTGAAGTATCGGCAGACAACGTGGGCATGGTATTCAGGACGATTTCCAAGACTTGGCTGTCTGAATTACTTGACATCAAGGCGGCCTCATCTGCAAAGATCGTGGTTGGAATGCAATCGGGATGCGATTCAATCGCGCGCCGATGAGGAAGAACTACCAAGTTGCGTACCCTTCTTCTGATCTCCGTAATTGACGCATCTCGGTGATCTGCATCCTCTTTCTCAAGTTCGTGGCGAGTCTCTTTGTTCTTTTCCGCGTCGATCAAGCTGGTGAGCACAACTGCGACAGCTTTTCCAGTAGACTCGTTCAACAAATCCTGTGCGGACTTGTAGCTGCGTTGTGCATCTGACTTGTCGAGGTACTTGGCAATATCAACAATCACACCATGCTTTGCCAAGGCATCGAATCTGGCGATATCTTCGGCAGGAGTAGAATTGAGCGTGATTGCAGAATCGGTTTGAACGCCGTGTTCTTTCAAAAAGTGATTGATGGTCGCCATGCTGCTCTCAAGAGTAACAGATGGCGGCGAAGCGACAACAACCTCATCGAAATAGAGCAACTCGGCCAGAGTAGGCACGCCTCGATCCCGAATCCCGATATGCTTGTGCACGATCAACACCTCCGCATTCCGCCGCCGAACGACCCAGCTCAGCAGCCGCGGGGGCGCGGTGAGCTATGAATCCCAGATGCGCTACATGCCCCCGCGGTCTGCTGCAGCGCCTGGTTCGGCGTCTGGGACGCTGCCAACCAGCCACGACTCCAGGACCGCCCGGACACGGACCAACTCGGCATCCGGCCCGCCGTCCCAGGGCGCGACCGGCACCCACTGCCCGCGCTGGTCCGGCCGCACCCACCCGCCGTCGTCATCGACCAACCGCACGTCGGCCGGCGGCACGCCGGGCACGAACGCCAAGTCTTTGTACTCGCCGCTCCACCCGACGAACTCCAGCCGGGCGAACAGGGCCGGCGGGACGAACCCGCGGGCGGCCAAGTCCGACAGCACCTCGCGGGCGTCGGCCTCCTCGACTGTGGTGAACACCGCCACCCGCCCGAACCGCTCATCGCAGAACGCCAGGAAGTCCCGCAGGCCAGGCCGGGGGCGGCCGCTGAGGGCGTCGTCGATCAGTGTGCGCTCCAGGTCGAGCGCGAGGACATGGACGCTCACCCCTCGGAAGCCCTCCGCCGCCGAACGCCAAGTTCACCTGCCCGGGCCGCCCGCGTGGCCCTGGACCCCGAAAAACCTACGTGCGGCCCGGGTCAGGTGCAACGACTGGTTCGGCGGCCGTCGGGTGCCAATCTTGACCGCACCAAAAGCACTGCTGGGCCTGCGGTGTGCGGACCACCTGCCCGCAACCCGGGCAGCGATTGACGAACACCTTTCCCTCGCACTCGGCCAATACCCGCTGGCACACCCGGCGGCGGAACGACTCCACACCATCGGCCAGCGCGGCGTCTACCTCGGCGTCGCCCGCCCTCCCCCATCGCTCGTTGAGCATCCGGGTCACCGTCGGGTTGGATGACGCGGCGGCCTTCATGCGACCGATGATAGCGGACCCGACCCGCCGCTCGAAGTCGGTCATCAGACCGGCGTAGTAGTCCCAGACATACCGCGTCAGTTCCGCGTCTTCGTCGTACACCTTCACCGACTGCCTCCGGCCGCCGAACCATTGATTAGGCCGCGCTGGCGCGGCCTATCACTGCGGGTACGCCCCGCAGTATTCGTTGCCTTAAGTCGCCATCCCGGGGTACATAACTTACGTCGAATCTGCACCGGCAAATTCGCGCGGCCTATCACGATATCGCACCCCGCGCCGGTTACACAGAGTCCAGTGGGCTCGACACGCCTCGGCCACCTTTGTTCAACACGTGCGTGTAAATCATGGTCGTACTCACGTCCGCGTGGCCCAGGAGTACTTGAACGGTTCGGATGTCGTGGCTCGCTTCGAGCAAATGGGTCGCGAAGCTGTGGCTGGTCGCCCGCTTCGATAGTTTCGCGGCTCGAACCGCTTCGGAGACCGCACGGCCCAACGAACCTTCGTGCGCATGATGCCGACGTAGCGCTCCGCTGCGGGGGTCTTTCGACAACTTACTCGAAGGAAAGACGTATTGCCACCAGAATTCCGTCGCGGCGTTCGGCAATTTCCGGTCGAGCGCGTCCGGAAGGTACACGCTGCCGAATCCGTTCGCCAGGTCCGCGTCGTGCAGTCGCCGCACTTCGACCAGATGCGCCACGAGCCGGGGAACAACGCTCGTCGGCAACATGGTCCGCCGATCTTTGTTCCCTTTCCCCTCGCGGACTGTGATCTCGTGTTGGTTCAGATCGATGTCCTTCACCCGCAGCCGCAACACTTCCAACAAACGCAGCCCGCTCCCGTACATCAGTTCGGCCATCAGCCGGTACGGGTCGGCCATTTGCCCGAGCACCCGAGTCACTTCGGGCTTCGTCAAGACGACCGGAAGGCGCTTCGGCCGGTTGGCTCGAATGACTCCCTCAATGCGGCCGGGCTCGACCTCCAGAACGTCTCGATAAAGAAAGAGCAGCGCGCAGAACGCTTGATTCTGGGTGCTGGCGCTGACGTGGCCGTCGACCGCGAGATGCGTCAGGAACTGGTTGATCTCGGCCGCGCCCATCTCCTGGGGATGCCGCTTGTTGTGGAACAAGATGAACCGCTTCGCCCAGTCGTGATAAGCCTCTTCGGTGCGAATCGAGTAGTGCCGAACTCGACACGCCTCACGCAGGCGATCGAGCAACTTCGGCGGGCGAGCGATCATCGACGCGGCACACCCCATTTCCCGATCATCTCCGACGACTGCTGCACGTGTCAACACAATTCCGAGAATCGCCGGCCGATCTTTGGCAATTTCCGGTCCAGGGCGTCCGGCAGATCGACACGCCCGAAGCCCTGCGCCAGATCGGCGTCGTGGACCCGCCGGGCCTCGACCAGATGCGCGACGAGCCGGGGGACAACGCTCGTCAGCAACATGGTCCGCCGATCCTTGTTCCCCTTTGCCTTCACGAACGGCCAGACGACACATTTCAGATTTTTTTTTCGACGGGGTTGCGTAGTTCTGTGCCCCGAATTATCCCTCTCTCGTGACGGCGTGGAGTGCGCCGCGGTCGATCGGTCGAAGGAGTTTCTGAACCCTGTTCCAGGTGAAGAATCCGTTCGGCTTGGTGTGAGTTTCACCGGCGGCAAGGACCCTGCAGCTCACGCAGCCGGTTCGCCGTTGCGCATGGGACGAGATACTGAAACTCCCGGTTTCGGTACGAAGCACCGCATCAATTGAGGTTCCACCCGAGGAGCTAGCGAGCTTGAGGTAGATAATGCCATCGTTTTACTTGCTCGAAGCCGCTAACCAGGCGAGCCGGGGGGCGTTAGCCCCTCGGGTGAACCCCAAGCGGCAAAATCCATGGTCAACCCCACTCAGGCGAGCTTTTTGTCATTTGGGGTTCACCCGAGGGGCTAACGCCCCCCGGCTCGCCTGGTCAATGGCATGGGGCACGTCAACCTGAAGTTCGATAACGCTCCCCGGCTCGCCTTGGCGGTCCCAAAATGTCCACAAATGTCCCAAATATCAAAAGAAGTTTATTTGCGGCCAGGTGAGGCCGGTATCGCTGTCGTTCAGATTTTTTTTCGTAGCATCCACGCCCTCGCGGGAACATATCGGTAGAAGGACGGTGGTATGACTTCGTTTTTGGAGGCCGTTCTCCGCGGGGCGGAAGCTCTGGCGGCGCGCGATCCGGTCGGCACGTTGCCGGACGCGGACCTGCTGCGCCGATTCACGACCGACCGCGATCAGGCGGCGTTCGCCGTGCTCGTGCGTCGACATGGGCCGCTCGTCTGGGGAGTGTGTCGCAATCTCTTGCCGGCCGACGCGGACGCGGAGGATGCTTTTCAAGCGACGTTCCTGGCTCTCGTGCGTGGGGCGGGGGCGGTTCGCAAAGGGGAAGCCCTCGGCGGGTGGCTGCACGGGGTTGCGTATCGGGTCGCCTTGCGAACCCGGCGCTCGGCGGCCCGACGGAAGAAGCGTGAAGGAATCGCCGCCCGACCAGAGCCGAACGCCCCGGTGTCGGATACCGCCTGGGACGAACTCCAGGCGGCCGTGCTTCGGGTCAAGCTCCCTCGCCTTCTCGAATGGAACGACCGACGCCGGCGCGTGGCGCAGC
>JANLUE010000140.1:0-8069 GCA_031363325.1 Gemmataceae bacterium | reverse complement strand
CTGAAGGGACACACCGGGGCCTTCTGTCGGCCGGTGCTCGTGCTCCCGTAGATTGATTGCGTTGCCATTCCATTGAAGGAACGCGTCCATGCTCCTGTTCATCCAGCCGTATATTCGCGGGTTCATGTCGGTGGCGCATCGGCTGCCGCCGCTGTTGTGCGTGTTCTTTTTCCTCGGCATCGTCTGGCTGGACTTTGGGGCCGGCTTGAACATCCCCGCGCTCGTCTGGCACGACAACTCGATGCTGCAAGCGACGGCCGGATTCAGCATCACGGCCCTGTTCGCCTACGTTTGGCTCGTGACGTACATCCTCGACGCCCGCTTTCACCCCGAGGTCATCAAGCAGGCGGTCGATCGATCGCGAAAGAGCCTCGCGTTCAAAATGATCTCGTGGGCGATTCCGCCGACCGACGAGAACAGCCCGATCGACATTCGCGAAGGCGGCGATGGCCTGCGCTGGTACCTCGGCGCGACGTTCGTGCCTTGCGTGCTTCCGCTAATTCTGCCGGCGTTCTTCGCGATCGATGGTACGTCGCCGTTCGTGCACGTGATCGATCCCGATAGCGGCCCACCGACGCACGCATACATTCTCGATCGTTGGCCGTTCGCGATTGGCGTGGCCCTGGCCTTGGTCGCGATGCGGCTCGTCGCCTGGTTGGCCGCCGTCGTCGGCCGACGCACGCTCACGTCCGATCGTCGCAAGGATCTGGCTCATCGGCACTGGTTGCAATCGGTCGCCGCCGTCTTGCTCGTGATCCTGGCGATTCTGTACGCCGGCCTGTGCGTCCTCGTCCATCGCGACGCCTGGCAGCCGCCGCCGGTTACCGCGACGTGCATGCTGTTCGGATTGCTCGCGGGTGTGTCTGGCGCGGTCTGGTTCCACGCGCGCTACTTCGCCGTGCCGATTCTCATTGGCTTGATCGCCTGGGTCAGTTACTGCAATCGACCCGACTACAAGTTGCACTTCCCGCATCTGGAAGCTGAGTACGCGGCCGTCCTCGATCTCGAAGACCACGAGGAACCCCCCGTCTCGCTGGCCGAGGTCGTCGCCCCGGATGGCAATCGGACGAAAGCCGAACGCGACGAAGCGGAACGCGTCGCCAAGTTGGTCGCCACGATCCAATCGCAACGCGACAAGAAACTCTACACGGACCAAATCTACCAGGACTTCGCGTCGAAGGGGCTGACGGAACCGAAGAACTACGAGCAACTCTATCGTCGCTATCGAACGACGCTCGATCTACTGAAACGCGACGAGGAGCAGGCGCTCATTCGTTGGAAGAATCAGTTCAAGGGCCGAGCGACCAACGATCGACCGAAGCTCGTGATCCTAACGGCCACCGGCGGCGCGAATCGATCCGGTCTGTGGACCGCGAAGGTCCTGAACGAACTACACAACGATCCGACTTTGAAGGAGTTTCCGAAACACCTGCGGATCATCACCGGCGCGTCGGGCGGCATGGTCGGGGCATCGTATTACGTCGGTTCGGTGCAGGCGAATGGCTCGCTGCAAGAGGGTTTCGATCCGCTCGACATCGCTCAGGATTTTCTGACGCCGATCATCAATAGCCTGGTTTTCCGCGAGATTCCGCTACTGACGTTGCCGAACGAATGGTACGACCGCGACCGGGGCGAGATGCTCGATCGCGCCATGGAGGGGGACGTGCCGAGCATCGACCCGGCGATCCGGCAACGCCTGAACAACGTCTTCGCCCGCAACTTCGAGGGCCTAGCCGAGGGGGAAGACAAGGGCTGGCGGCCGAGCCTGATCTTCTCGCCGATGATCGTTGAAGACGGCCGGCGCTTGATGATCTCGAATCGCCACGTGCCGTTCCTGACCGTCTATCGCGGCGAATTCCTACTTCCGAACAGCGAGAACTTCGGCACGACGCCGACCCCGAGTTCCGATGGTGGTAGTCGCAAGTTGAAACAAGCCCAGTCGCAAACGGCGACTCGGAAGGGTCGAAGCGGCAACCCGCTCGAAGAGGTGTACTCGCGCCCGGCCGTCGAGTTCTTCCGCTTGTTCCCGGACGCCCGCGATCGCTTCCACCTGAGCACGGCCGCCCGGATGAACGCGACATTCCCGTTCCTGAGCCCGGCCGTCAGTCTGCCGACCAAGGGGCCGCGCCGTGTGGTCGACGCGGGATACTACGACAATACCGGCGTGAGCGTGGCGGCCGCGTGGCTCTTCGAATACCGCCAGTGGATCGCGGACAATTGCAGTGGCGTCGTGATCGTCCAGGTCCGCGACTTCGCGAGCCATCGCGAGAATCGGCACGTCTCGCTGCCGGCGGCCGAAGGCGGTTCGTTCCTGCCGGGACTCACGGGCGTACTCTCAGCCGTCGATCACGCCCGCAGCGCGTCGGCGAGTTATCGAAACGACGACGACCTGCGACGCCTGGGGTTGTTCTTCCGCGAATACTTCAAGGCGAACGCGAACAAGGCCCCGCCCTCGGCCCAGGACTTCTTCACGACCGTCGTGTTCGAGCGCTATTCGGACGTCGGCATGAGCTGGTACCTGAGCGCGGCCGACAAGAAAGACATCCTCGATAGCTGGAAGGAAGGCACCGGCAACATGAACCCCGCCTCGCTGGCGAAGCTTCGCGAATGGTGGGGAAGGCATTGATTTGCGGCATGAATCCAACGACGAATGTCGCTTGAACTGTTGTGCCCAACTTCAATCCTCGGTTGAAGTGACAATGGCATGGGGGTCGTTCGTGCTCGCAATCACGCGCCGACTACTGGAGATGATCCGGTTCAGCCACACGCTGTTCGCGCTGCCGTTCGCCCTGATCAGTGCGGCGCTGGCGTGGCATCGGGAGGGCGTGTTTCGACTACTCGATCTGGTCGGAATCCTGCTGTGCCTGATCTTCGCCCGCTCGGCCGCGATGGCGTTCAACCGGTTCGCCGATCGCCGCATCGACGCGCTCAACCCGCGGACGGCGAATCGGCACCTTCCGGCCGGCACGCTCGGCGTTGCGACGGTGCTCGCCTTCACGCTGCTTTGTTCGGCCGGGTTCGTCGCTTCGACGTTGTTGTTTCTGATTCGCGAGGTGCCGAACGAATGGCCGATCATCCTGGCCGGCCCGGTGCTCGCGTTTGTTTGCGTGTATTCGCTCACGAAACGCTTCACGGCCCTCGCCCACTTCTGGCTCGGCGCGTCGCTCATGCTCGCCCCCCTCTCGGCGTGGATTGCGATTCGCGGCGTGGCCGATCTGGGCACGCCGCTCTTGCTCGGGGCGGCCGTGTTCTTCTGGGTCGCCGGTTTCGACGTGCTCTACGCCTGCCAGGACGCGGACTTCGATCGCCAGGCGAAGTTGCACAGCATCCCCGCCTGGGTCGGGGTCCGCAACAGCCTGCGCCTCGCGTTGGCGTGCCATGGCGCGACGATTGCCCTCCTCGCCGCCCTGTACGTCGCGACGCCGGAGCTCCGAGTCGTCTTCCTGGTTGGCCTGATCGCCGTCGCCCTGTTGCTCGCTTACGAACACTGGCTCGTTCGACCCGACGACCTGACTCGCGTGAACAAGGCGTTCTTCCAGGTGAACGCGGTGATTAGCGTTGGGTTGCTTGTTGTGGTGTTGATTGAATTGGCCATCGCGTAGAAACACAATCGCGGCGGCTCGAATTCCACGCGCGCATTTCGGTGCGACGAGCGATTACAATCTCCCTCACGCGATCCTTCCCACTGGAGCCGCCCTGATGGATGACCCACTTTATCCACCCGCGAGTGCCGACGCACCGCCGGAAGTCACGCGCGTCACGTTGGCCTACCGGGTTCGCGTCGTGGCCATGGTCGCCGGCCTCTTCGGGTTTTTGTTGGTCTACTTGCTGCTCATCGCCGCCGCGGGGCTCTTTGGCTATTGGCTGTTGACGCTACCGACCGAAGTCGAACTGCTCAAGATCGGTGGTGTCCTCGCGACCGGCTTGCTGTTTCTCTTCCTCGTGAAGGGTCTTTTCAAGTGGCGACGCGTCGAGCGGCAGGCGCACATCGAACTCCGGGAAGTCGCACATCCGCAGCTCTTCGCGTTCATTCGCCGTGTCCACGCGGAGGCCGGCGCGCCGCCCCCGCGCCGCGTCGTCGTGAGCCCGGACATCAATGCGGCCCTGATCCACGACGTTTCGATGATCAACCTCGTCGTGCCACCACGAAGAGACCTTCTGATTGGGCTCGGGTTGCTGAACACTCTGAACCTTTCGGAATTCAAGGCCGTGCTCGCCCACGAATTCGGCCATTTCAGCCAACGAAGCGTCGGACTCAGTCGCTATCTCCACGTCGCGAATCAAGTCATTTGCGACCTGATCCATCGCCGAGATTCGCTGGATCGACTCGTGGATGGCTGGGCGCGCGTCGATCTCCGGATCTCGTTCCCGGCCTGGGCGCTCAAGGGAGCTTTCTGGGCGATTCGACAGCTGTTGGCCGGCATTTATCGCGGCATGAATCTGTTGCACCTGTCGCTCGCACGGCAAATGGAATTCAACGCCGACAACGTGGCGGTAAGCCTCTCCGGGTCGGACGCAATCGTTCGGGGCCTGTATCGACTCGAGTTTGCGAACGAATGCTTCGCCGACGCGGCCCAGGCACTCGACGCGGCGGCCGATCACGGCCTGTTCACCGACGACTTGTTCTTCCACCTATCGCGCTCGGCCGACCACCTTCGGGTTGTGCGAAGGAACGAACGACTCGGCATCCCGCCCGACGAGGGGACCGTGTTCGCCCCGACCGACGACGGCATCCCGGATCGGTATCGCTCGCACCCCACGCACGAGATGCGCGAACGCAACGCCAAGCGGTTTCAGATACCCGGGACGAACGACGAGCGTTCGCCGTGGCTCCTGATCGGGGCGGCCGCCGAACTCAAGCGGGCAACGACGGCCAGCTTCTACCAGTTCACGCTCGGTCGACGCGAAGAGTATGAACCGCAACCCGCCAAAATCGTCCAAGCATTCATCGACGCCGAACACGCCGAAACGACCTTCGACCCGAAATATCACGGCTGGTACGACGATCGGTATCTCGGCCCCATCGATGTGGACGCCGCCTTCGAGCCGTGGTCGAACGAACGCGCCGCCGACTGGGTGAAGCAATGGCCGCCGGCCGACCTCGGCGATCGTCACCGCGCGTTCCGCGAACGACAGGGCGAGTTCAACAAGCTTCATCTCCTCAAGAACGGACAACAACCGGTCAAGTCCAGGACGTTTTCGTTTCGAGGCGCGGAGCGTGACTTCCGCGAATTGAAAGGACTGATGGCCACCGTCGAACTCGAGCTGAAGTCGAATCAAGAGGAGTTCGACGCCCTCGATCGAGACGTGTTTCTCGCGCATCGTTCGTTGGCTCGTTGCCTCGACGCCGACGGCGGGCAACGTGAGGCCGAATTGATCGAGCGCTATCGATTCCACTCGATCGAACAGGGGCTGTTGAAGGGCATGATCGACGAACAGAATCGATTGCGTTCGATCCTCGACTATTTGGCCGAACATCGCCAAATGCGGGCGCACCAGTTCTACGCCGTCAAGGCGGCGTTGGAGGAGATTCAAACGTCGCTGACGATCAACCTCGACGACGCCAAAAGGTTCCAGACGCCAGCACTGACGAACCTCCCGGCCGGCTCGAATTTGTACGACTTCATCGTCGATCGCACGGCGATCCGACTCGACAACTGGTATGGCGATACGATCTCCGGCGAATCGATCGGCAAGTTGCTGACCCGCCTGCACGGCGTGGTCAATCGCATCCGGCGCCTGGACAGGAAGAGCCTGGGGGCGTTGCTCGCGTTTCAGGAACGATTGGTGAAAGCGGTGGTACCGGCAGCGTAAGTCCGGTTAGCCGAACGCGCGTCCCCGGGCGATTCCTCGCGAACATCCGTGGCGCCGGTCTGCTCCACGTGCCGTCTCCTAAAATATCGTGAACACGCTGGCAGTGGGGAGCGTCCGTTTCCCCATTGCGGCCCACGGACCCCCGGAATGCCAGACACCACGTCTCGTGCCCTCACCCTCGACTCGCGCGAAGAAGCCGTTCTGCTGCTCGGCAATCGCGATCAGTTTCTGAAACTGGTTCGCGACGCCCTGGGCGTGCGCCTGGTCGCGCGCGGGGACACGGTGCAGGTCGATGGGTCCGACGAAGCCGTCGGCCAGGCCGAGCGGGCGTTTCAACAGATGCGCTCGATCCTGCGGGCCAACGGGCAACTCGCGCCGGAAGACGTGAAGACGATTCTGGAAGTGATCCGGGCCGGCTCCGAGCGCGTGTCGCCGCAGAACCTGGCGATGCTCGAAGGGGGCAAGTACCTTCGACCGCGGACGGATGGGCAGGGCCGATACGTGCAGGCGCTCCGCGACAACGACGTGACCATTTGCGTCGGCCCGGCCGGGACCGGGAAGACGTTTTTGGCCGTCGGGATGGCCGTCACGCTGCTGCGTCAGGCGGCCGTGAAGCGGATCGTGCTCGTCCGGCCGGCCGTCGAGGCGGGCGAACGGCTCGGCTTCCTGCCCGGCGATCTCGTGGCGAAGATCAACCCCTACTTGCGGCCATTGTTCGATTCGCTGAACGACTTGATCGACCACGAGCAGGTCAAGAAGTACATGGAAAGCGAAGTCATCGAGATCGTGCCGCTCGCGTATATGCGGGGCCGCACGCTAAACAACGCCGCCATCATTTTGGACGAAGGCCAGAACGCGACCGTCTCGCAGATGAAAATGTTCCTGACCCGGATGGGCATGAACTCGAAGATCATCGTCACGGGCGACATCACCCAGACCGACCTGCCGCCCAACGTGAAGAGCGGCCTGATCGACGCGATGCAGCGCCTGCGCAACATCCCCCGCCTGGCGATCGTGCAACTCGACGAGACGGACATCGTGCGCCACGCCCTGGTGCAGCAGATCGTCAAGGCGTACGAGGACGATCGTCGGCGACGGTAGTCTGTAGATTGACCTCAGTCCGTTGCAGGAACTCGAATCTCCATTCCCATTGCTCCAATCTCGGCCTTCCCCTGCGTGGCCTCGTGGCTGGCTTCCGCCGATTCAACGTCGCCGAATATCACAAGCTGCTCCAACTGGGCATGATCACGGAAGACGACAACCTTGAACTGTTGGACGGCCACCTGGTCAAGAAGTTGAGCGAAACCCGCCCCATTCAAGCGAAGCCGGCCCGAGCGGAGCGAAGCGGCCAGCATCGACAGGGACCGGGCAACGTACTTCGTGGGATCGCCATTCAATCGTCCACGTCGCGTCCACCGTGGACGATCAGAGCCGTCGGCTTGCCGCCGACTTTGAACGTCGCTTTGAATTCCAGTTTTAGCAGGTCGAGCACGCTGATCGTGCCGTCGCCCGGGTTCGTGATGTACGCCACGCGGCCATCGGCGTCGAACCCAATGTCGTGGTGCCCGAAGTGACCGGAGACGGCGCTCGGGCCGACCTTCAGCGTCTTCAAGAGGCGGGCATCCGCGTAGTCGCGATTCCCGTCCGGGTCCAGCGCGAGGACTTCGAGCACGTCCGACGCCTCCGTTCCCTGGTCATGATCGTGGAAGACAAACGCCATCGGGCTTTTCTTGTCGACGTTCACGATCGCCGGTGTGAGCGGCTTGTTCCCGGTTTGACCGTGCAGCGAAACGAACACGGCTCTGGGTTCGGCCACTGACGCGTTGATCAAGACGAGCTTGGCCATCGCTTCCTTGCCGGTCACGAGCAGGACGTGTTTATCGTGCGTGGCGAACGCCCCGGTGCGGTTTGGTTTGTCGCCGTCCTTGCCGAGTGTGATGTGATGGACTTGGACCTCGCCGCCCGATCGAGCGAGGCGTGTGTCGGCCTCGACCCAACAGACGCCGTCGGACGGCGCGAAGAAGACTTTGTTGGCGCAAGTCGTCGCACCGTGGATTACGCCACTCGGTAGAGCGAACGAGTACTTGATGGCGGGGCTCGAGCCGATGAGGGGCGTCACATCGACCTTGCCCTTGTTTGGGCCGCCACCATCGATCCAACAGGAATATCCAACGGCGTTGCCGGCGACGGCCAATGTGATGTGGTTCCCACCGCCCGGTAGGAAGCGCGGCGTTCCCGCCTTCAGGTCGCCGCCG
>JANLUE010000138.1:0-7058 GCA_031363325.1 Gemmataceae bacterium | reverse complement strand
CCGACCGTCGTTGTCCAGGTCGCCGAAGGCGACGCCACGTGCCAGCCGAAGCTCGGCCGCGTAGTCCCCAATCTGATTGCTCGCGTCGCGGAACTTTTTGCCGCCTTGATTGAGCAACAGGACGGGCTTCTGGCGACGGCTAGAGCTTTTGCCGGTCGGGAAACGGATCGCGTGCCCGTTGGCGACGAACAGATCTTCGCAGCCGTCGAGGTCCGCGTCGAAGAAGGCCGTCCCCCAGCCGACGAATTTTTGGCCGATCGCCCCGATCCCGGCGGCCGTCGAGTGGGGGGTGAAGAATGCATTGTCGGCCGTGCATTCGTTGCGATACAACGCGTGCAATTCGTTTTCGTAGTTGGTCACCCAGAGGGAAGGCTTGCCGGTTCGCTCCGGGTCGCCCGCATCGACGCCCATGCTCCCGTTCGGGTTGCCGCGATCGTCGCGAGCGGCCCCGCTCTCCATGCCGCGTTCGTCGAGCCGAATCTTGCCGAGCGTGGATTTGTTGATGTACAGGAAGTTGTTGACGGTATCGTTGGCCACATAGATGTCCGGTTTGCCATCTCCGTTGACATCCACAATGACCACCCCGAGGCCCTTGCTTTCGGATGGGCCCCCAGGGAGCAGGCCGGCCTCCGCGCTCACATCCGCGAACCTGCCTTTGCCCGTGTTGCGGAAAACTTTGTGAGTCAAGCCATCGAAGTTGCGAGGCGGACAAACGTCGGGAGTCGTGCCGTTGTAATGACACTGCGGATGTTTTTGCCACGACCAATCGACGTACTGGCACATGTAGAGATCGGGGAATCCATCGCCGTCGAGGTCGGCGAACGCGGCACTCGTGGCCCAGGTGATCCCCTTGTCGAGCCCGGCCTTCGCGGTCACGTCCTCGAAGCGTCGGCCCTTCTTCGGGTCCGCCGGGTCCACAGGTACATTGCGGAACAGCGCGACCGCACCGTAACCGGTCACGAGTAAGTCCGGCCAGCCGTCCCGATCGTAGTCCGCGACCGCAACCCCGTGCGTGTAGAACCACGGCCGACCGCCGGCGAGCTTGTCCAGGCCCACGGCGACGGTCACATCCTGAAACCTGCCTTTGCCGAGATTGCGGAAGAGCTTGCTTGGGAAACCGACGATCGTCTTCTGATCCGCGCCGGCGAAGCCACCACCGCCGGGCAGGAACACGTCCAGAAGTCCGTCCCCATCGAAATCGATTAGCCCGGCCCCACCGCCGAGCGATTCCAGGATCGAGAGATGGTTCGCGGTGTCTTCCCCATTGCGGTAGGTGAACGCGATCCCGGTGTCCTTCGTGATGTCTTGAAATAACGGCGGCCCAGCGGGAGCCACCTCGGCCGGTGCGGCGGGGTCGGCTGGCTGCGTACTGGCCGGCTTGCAGCCAACGGTCAACGACCCGGCCAGCAGGATCGACAGACTGAGGCCGAAGCGTGTTGTTTGGAGAGTGGAGCGCATGGCAATATGGAGAGTTTTCGCGGGCGCGGCGGCCGAAGCCGAGTGAGAGTCATCGTACTGGAATTGACGGGCGAGCAACATATGCATGCACAATGGATGCGGGCAACTTGATCGCGTGCAAACCCACGGTTGCTCGGACAGAGTACGTAGGCTGGCCTTGCCAGTTCAAGACACCTGAGACGAGTTGGGCTTGTTGACGCGGATGACTTGCCCGTCGAAATTAGTCCGAGACAGTGCGGCGTCAATTCGGAACGCGAGTGCTGGAAAGTCCAGGTCTTCTTTGCACGCTACGATTCCGGCGTGCAACGGATTCGCGCGATGTAGTCGAAAGAAATCGATCCGGTTGTGAGTCAACACGGCCCGTCCAAGAGAAGTTGCACGCGCGAGCACCTCAGCATCGGAAACCTTTTGATCGGCCCGACCATCCGCCTGAGCCGTGAGGACTTCATGTCCCGCCGCTTGAAGCGCGGTAACGACGGGGTACGGGAAGTTCTCGTCGGCATATAGGGCGGCCACGGATCAGGCCTCGTCGTTTTCCCGAACGTCAGCGGCAATCTCATCCGAGTGCGAAGCTGCGTAACGCCATGCGGCATCGAGTTCCGCCTGGGTTAGCGCCGGAGCGTATTGGGCCAACAATTGTTCATCCGTCGCACCGAGCCTTCGGTATTCGACGAGGTTCCAAATTGCAATGCGACGGTTCCCGATGCAGGCCCGTCCGCCACAAACACCTGGTGTCTTTCGGACAAATGGTTCCATGCCAGTCCGTGGCGCAACTTCGACTCGAGTGCCTTCCGCAAGCGGCAACCCACCCGGGTCGAGAACCACAACCCCATTTTGAAACGTGCCTTCCAGTGACATTGCAACCCCTTCATTGCGCGACATCAATCCAGAATCTACACACTCAATTGTATCGCGGCGCGTCCCGAAACGGATTTGTGGTTCGCTCCTTGAACAATTTCAAGCGAACACATCAACCGCCTTGAACGACTCACCGACCACGTCTTTCGCGGGCACGCCGAGCCACTTGTCCAAAACCGAAGCGTAGACCTGGCGGAAGTCGATGCCGAAGCGCAGGTTGCCGTCGTCGAGGTCTTTCAGGCTCGGGTGGGCGCCAATCGCGCCGGGCTTCACCTTACTGCCGACCAGGAACATCGGAGCCCCGGACCCGTGGTCGGTTCCCTTCGAGCCGTTCTCCTTGGCGCGTCGGCCGAACTCGGAAAAGGTCATGACCAGGAGCCGGTCCTTGTGGCCGCGGGCCGACAGGTCCTTGTAGAAGGCGGTGATTGCTCCCGAGAGTTCCGCCAACAGGTTGGCGTGCGAGCCCTGGCCGGCCCCCTGGTTGGCGTGCGTGTCGAAGTTCTCGTGTGCGACGTAGAACACGCGAGCCCCGAGGCCGGCGTCGATCAGTTGGGCACAGACTTTGAGTCGATTCGCCAGGCCCGTCGCGGGGTAAGGCACTTTCGGCTCGTAGTTCTTGCCGATCTCTTGAAGCTTCTTGCTGCTCGCGTAAGTGTTCAACGCGGTGCGTTGCACGAAGTCGAGCAGGCCCGGCTTGCCGGCGCCTTGAACAGCCTTGTCGAGGACAGCCTTCTGGCCAATGGCGTCCGCCAGTTTCAACTGAAAGTCTTCGATCGACGCGATCGAGGGCACTCGCGCGGGCGCGCCGTTGAGGGCGAGCGGGGCGGATTCGTTCTTGCCGGAGATGTGGAAGGCCGGCACGTTCATCGACTTGAGCGCCTTGCCGACCCAGCCTTCGGTGAGCGTCTCGGCCGTGCTGGCCGCTTGCCAGATGTCCATCGATCGAAAGTGCGACTGGCTCGGGTTCGGATAACCGACCCCCTGAATCACAGACAGGGCGTTGTCCTGGAGGAGCCCGGCCAATCCATCCAGCGAGGGATGAAGGCCGAGCGAATCGTTGATCTTCTTGAGTTGATCGGTCGGCACCTTGATGGTCGGCCGATACTTGGCGTACAGCTCGTCCTTGAACGGCACGACGGTGTTGAGTCCGTCGTTCCCGCCCGTGAGTTGGACCACGACCAGGATGGTGTCCTTCGCCCCCGGCTTGGCCGCGTCCGGCGCAGCCAAGGCCGTCCGGGCCAGAAACGTCGGCACGGTCGCCCCGAGCCCGACGAGCGATGATTGCTTTAGAAACGCACGACGATCACTCATGGCTTACTCCCAATTTGAGTTCACCACAAAGGACACAAAGAACACAAAGAGATCAAATCAATCTTCTTGAATTTCTTTGTGTCCTTTGTGGTGAGTACTTTCTTGTTAATCCAATTGATATTCCGGCAATGTCATGACCAAGTGGCACAGGCTCACGACGCGGTGTTCGGCCACTTCTTCTTGGGTCCAATACGACGGTAGTTTCTGTTGGCTGGCCGACTTCGCGTAGTCGGTCACGCGTTGGCGCGTGTCGGCCGGCACGTCGCCCTGGAGGAACAGGTCGAGGCAGTATTCAGCCAGGGTCGCCCCTGATTTACCGTGCGATTGCGCCAGAACCGAAGCCGTCGACGGTTGGCGATACGCGGCTGGCCGACGGCACATGTCGAGCGCCAGGTTCTGGCGATAGAGCAACGTCGCGCCGTTCAGCCACGTTTGGCCGCCGTCCCAACCTTTCACCGATGGCGGGTGGAACACATTTTGGCCGAGCGTCTCGAGGGCGGCCGTCAGGTTTAACGTGCCGTTGTTCGTGCCCATGCGGGCTTCCAGCCCGCGCGCCATCCCGAGCACATAGTCGACCGGCCCCTTGATCCGGGTTCGGTAGGCGTGTTCGCTGAAGAACAAGTTCGAGCGCAACATCGTGCCGACCAGTTTGCCAATGTCATAATCCTTGGCGAACGCGCTCGCCAGCGGGTCGATCAATTCCTTGGTCGGGGCCTCGGCCTCGGTGATCAGGAATCGATAGAGTTTGCCGACGATGAAGCGCGGGCAGGCCGGCTGGTCGAGACAAATCTTGACGATGTCGTCGCCCTTGAAGAGGCCAGACTTGCCCAGGACCGATTTGGCGGACGAATCGAATTCTTTCGTGTTGTCGAAGAACTGGCCGTTCTTGACTTCCCAGCCGGTGAAGGCTCGAGCCGCTTCGCGGATGTCTTTCTCGGTGTAATGGCCGATGCCTAACGAGAAAAGCTCCATCAATTCGCGGGCGTAGTTTTCGTTTGGCATCCCCTTCTTGCTTTGCACGGTGTCGAGCCAGACCATCATGGCCGGGTCTTTCGACATGCCCTGCAATAGCTCCGCGAAGTTGCCGAGCGCGTGCTTGTGCATCAAGTCGTATTGGCCGACCATTTGGCCGACGTTTTGAACTTTCGCATTGCTCGTGGCGAAGTGATTGTGCCAGAACAGCGTGAGTTTTTCGCGGAGCGGGTGTCCGCCGTGGAGCATGCGATAGAGCCACCACGCCGAGGCCTGGGCCCCATCGTTGAACTTGCGGGCGGCGGTCGCGAGGAATTTCTCCGTCTCCGCGTCGTAGGCCGGCGCGGGCGAGTTCCCCGCCAGCAATGTGTCGATTAGCTTGGTGGGCCCGAGTTCGAGGCCGGCCCGGAGGTCGGCCCAGTTCGCGCCGAACGCCGCCCGACGATAGACGTGGCCGACTTTCTTCAAGTCCCACGGGTTCTTCGCGTCGGGCGTGTAAGGCTGCCACGCGGTTCGGGGATCGATGGTGTTGGCCATTTGAGAATCCGACAATGTTCGCGAATCGTATTGGACGCGAGTGTCGCGCTCCACGAGCGCGTCGCGGCTAACTATCGCTTCATCTTCAATTGCAGATCGAATCGGAACTCGTTCGCAGTGTAGTCCGTCTCGGCCCGCAGCGTGCCGAGCCTCTGAATGTAGGCGAGCAACGCGTCGGCCTGTTTTCGCGCTTCGCCGACCGGCAGGCCCTGCGCCAGGATCGTGTTCGCGAGCGTCTGTTCGGGAACCAGGTTCGCGTAGTCGCCGAAGCCGGCAGCGTAGCCGCGCGACTGCAAGTTTTGACTGCTCGGCTTGGACCGATCTTCCTTCTTCAACAGTTCGATGACCTGGGCGGCGAGGCCCTTGTTCGAGGCCCCCACGAATTGATCGCCGACCACGGCGAACGTCGGCTGATAATTGAAACGCACCCCCTGGGGGTCGTCCGGGAACTTGCCCTTCTCGGGGAACGAGTAGCCGAAGGCCGCCACGCCGGCGATCTGCTCGTCCCACGACCGCAGGGAAACCTGCGTGCCGGCCGCGAGGGCGATGCCCTTGATGATGCTTTTCGTCGTTTTGGCGAAGTTCTCCGGGTCGCGCATCGATGTCACGACGGCGAACGAAGGCAAGCGTTGATCGGGCTGCGTCGTGTACGATTCTACTTTTTCGGGCTGGGCGATCACGACGCGATGATGCACGCCGCTCTGACTCAGATATTTCGGCAACGTGGTGCCGAGCAGGAAGCGCGAAACTTGCTTTTCACCTTCCGCGAAGTCCTTGGCGATCATGGCCGGCAGGATCGCTTCGCGTTTGGCGTAGATCGGATCGAGGTCGAGATAGAAGCTGTGGCTGAACAGAACGCCTTTCGGCTCGAGCAACGGCAACGTGCCCGCGACCTTCGAGTCGCGGGGTAGATGGAGTTCGACGTCGGTGGCCATCCCATCGCGACCGGCGGGCATTCGCAGGGCCAGTTGGAAATTGCCCGCGTCGTGGTACAGCCCGGCCGCCACGAAATCGGAACGACGAACTGTATCCAGAATGCCCGCGAACAGTACCGTTTGAACGATGTCGTTCCGCGGCGTCGTGAGCAAATCTTTCGCTTGTTGCAATTCCTTGATCGGCTTCAAGTTGAGCCACAGCCAGGCGAGCGGATCTTTCGGCAGAATCTTGCCGGCCGCCTTCGGGCCAGCCTCCGACGCGATGCTCTTGCCCTTGCCCGCGTGCAAATCGAGGGCGGCCTTCAACGCGACGTCTTTGTTGGAGAGCAGTAAAGTGGCCCCGATGCGGGCCACGCGCAAGTCGCCGATCGCATGGCAGTCGATGCCCTGATAGGACTTCTTGACGATCGCGTCTTTCGCACCCGACCGTTCCAGTTCCTCGCGAACCACACCCAGGACCAATTCGAGAAACCGTGCAACTGTCTTCTCTTCGGTGCCTTCGATGACGACCAGGGCCGGCGACTCCTTGCCCACGTCCTTGACCGCGACCGCGATCCCGCCGCCGGCCAATTTATCGATCAACTCTGGCCATCCGGCCCCGAGCTCGCGTTCGTAGTAGGCGATGAGTTGAAAAATCTTCCGAGCGTCGGCACTATCGAGCGCGTCGCGGACGATCGGCAATTCCTGGGCGGCCTTCGCCAAGTCGTGCTTGGCGAGCGATTCGATTAGCGCGCGGGGTTTTTCAATTTTGAGGACGAGCCCCGCCTCGGCCGGAATGAACCGCAACGGGTCGCCCGCGGCCAATGGTGCCGCGAGAAACAGTGCGAATGCAACGGAGAGGAATCGCATCGGAAATCGACCCCGGTGGGCGAATTTAGACGTTGGGCGGCTGTGATGGGAAGTGTACCCCATTCCGGCGAACGGAGTTTCAAAACCGGTGGAAACCCCGGCTGCAAAGCGAGTCCCCGGGTAGCCCGCTGCGCGGAC
>JANLUE010000135.1:0-9665 GCA_031363325.1 Gemmataceae bacterium | reverse complement strand
ACGCGACCGCCAGCCGCTCGGGGGCCGTCCACTCGATGGGGAAGGAGTGGTAGGGGAGTTCGTCGTAGGGGTTTGGTGCGATGGCCATGAGTCAACGCCAGCCGGCCGGTTCGATGAAGCGACGAATCCAGCCGACGGTGTTGCCGTTGTCGACGAATCGCCCGCTCGGGAAATCCGGATGCGCGTCGAGAAAGAGCGGCTTGAGTGCGTTCGCGACCGCGTAGTACGGATCGAGGCTGCGATCGGGTCGATTTTGATCGCCGGGAACCGGCTCGGGGCCGGCCGCGACCAATGTCGCGTTCGTTCTTTCTTCAATTGTAACGCTTGAGACGGCGGATAGACCCTCAATCTCGGCTGCGACATCGGGGCGACGAGCAAAGTCGCGGCCAACGAGCGTGAGCCAACTCACGCCCTTGATGGCGGCCTTCATGAGGGGGAGGGTGTCGTTCAAATCTTCGATATCCGCGCCCCAGAACCGCCGCGTGCGAGCATAGATGACATCGAGGGCGCCGGCCTTTTTCCACGGATCATACGCAAACACGAGGCCACCATGGCCCGAGATCAACTCGACGTTTTCCGCAATGGCAAGCGCGGCGCTCCGCAAGATGCTTGGGTCGGCCTGAAGCGGAATGAGGATCCGGGCGAACGCGTGCAGGCCCGTCGCTCGGCGATGAATGCAGCGACAACCGAAGCTCCAGCTACCGTCCGGGTCGGCGAGAGATCGGCCGTCCCAGTATTGCGCTTCAAAGGCTCGGCCATGTCGAATTCGTTCGCGCTCGGGTTCAAAGTACGGTCGTCGAGCGCGGGTGGCCGCCGCGGCCTGTCCGCGCGACGTCAACCGAGGGCGAGTGATCTCTGGCCAATCCTGAAGCTCCGCGATTGTATATTTCAGCAATCGACGCGGTGGGCACAACTTTTCATAGAGGTCGACGAGATAGTCGAACTCCGTTTCCGATGGTTTGGCGAGATAGACCGTCAGGTCGAGCATCAATTTGGCGGCGACGTTCCCGCGAAGGACAATTGGGGCGACGAGCTGGGGCGGAAGTTTCAGAATCGAGATGGCGAATCCTCTTTGGGTGTAACACTCGCGCTCACGCGGCCGTGCCGGTCGTTTCGTCGTCGATCAATCCTTGAAGTACCTTCAGATTGGCTTTGAGGAAAGTTGTAAAGTCTTCGAAGCGATCCTCCTCGCACAAATAGTCGTAACTGATGAAATCCATTTCTCCGGTTGCCTTCGACGTGGAAGGGTCCAGGGCCAGGAAATTACTTTCCACTTCGCCCAGGAGTATGGGGATCACTCCCGTGAGGAACGGATTCTGACTGTCGTCGTCGACCGTTTCGCCCCAGTCTTTGATCCGACGCCGGACCCATTCGCACTCGTGATCTTCGACGGCGAGCAGTTTGGCACTTCCGTCGAAATCGGCCCAACCGTTGTGAAGTTCGAGAAAAGCTCGGTAACTCGGTGGCAGCGGCTGGCCCACGAAGCGCTCGAGTTTGCGGATTTGCTCGACGCTGGCCGGCGGCCCGAGTGCTGTTTCGCTTTCCACATCGAATCGCAATCGCGAGTATTCGCGCTTCGCTTCAAGCAGTTCGGCGACGAGCGCCCGCAGTTCGGTTCGACTCTCCATCTGTTGTCCTACTTGAAATTGTCGCAACAGTCGGGCTTGACACCGGTGTGCTTGGCCGGTGGCTTATTGTATTCCTTGAGCGTCCGGCCGATCCACTCGTTGGACTTGCTGGACATCCATCGCAAGTTCTTCACGTCGGTCGGGTGTCCGCCCAATTGAATCTCGTGCATGTGATCGGGGCTGAAACCCGAATAGTTGTTGGCTTTGGCTTTCGTTTTCAGTTCTTCGTAACAATCCGGCGACACCGGTGTGAAGCCGATGTTCGGCGGGTTGCCGGCGCGAGCTTCCGCATTCATCTTGGATATCAGCGCGTTGCCGGTGGCCCGATTCGCCACCTGCACCGCGGGCGCCGGACGATCGAGTGACCCCGGCGTTTTCGCTTGTTCGTTGATCTCCGCACATTTGGCGCAGATCTCCTCTTTTTCGCACTTGGATAGTTTGGGTGAGCCTTTGCGCTTGGGGGCGTTCTCGCACTCGACCTTGAGCGGGTTCGAGCCGCCATCCAAGTCCCACGTATCGAACCCCTGCATCGTCGCGCCGGTGTTTGGCGGGCTGCCGCTCGGGCCGCAATTGTTGAGCATTGGCTCGGCGAGCTGGTGGACGGCCTTCCCTTCGATCTGCACGTTCATCGAACCCGGCGTTATGAACTTCGTTGGGCCGTGGGTGTTCGCCGAGATCAGGCCGCCGCCCGTGCCCTTGCTGGCCACGTCGCCCATGCTTTCGAACGTCGCGCCTCGGATCGCGACCGCGAATCCTTCAATCTTGACGGTCGTCGAATAGCCCTTCGGCGACAGGTTCGACTTGCCGATGTTGGGCAAGGGGGCCGGAACGAAGGGGGCCGGCGGGCCGGGCATCTTGCAGATGTTTGGAATCGTCGCTTTGGCCATGCCGCGCGTCTCTTCGGTGCACGGTGTCTTCGGCGGATTGACGGATACGCTCTTGCCCACATCGCCCTCGATTCGTTCACGCGAACCCGGTTGATCCAAACACCGCGGCGGCACGTTGGCCCCGCTCGGAGCTCGCCCACAGCAATGCCCGCGGCCCAGTGGCGTAACCACCACCGGCTGCCCGACAGGCGAGCATCGCAAAGAGCGGCCCCGACGCGGCCCCGACATCGCCCCAGGAAGTCGCGGGCGAATGATACGCCGTCGGGTCGTCGAAGTACGAACTGGCGCGGAGGCAAACGAACCCCCACTCTTCCCCACGATAGCGCTCGCCGTTGATATCGCAATAGACTTCGTTGATGCGTTGGCCGCTCGACAACGCCGGGCCGATGGCGTCGAGCACGGTCGCCGCCAGCCCCTCGCCGAGGCACATGTCCGCGGTCTTGATCAGGAGTTTCTCGACACCTTGGGCCGTCGACAGGATCCGCCCAAGCGACTTCGCCTTGTTCCGCTCGAGCGCCTGGGCCGTCGCCAGCGCCAGAAAGCCGGCTCCTTCGCCCGGGATGAAGCCGGACCGCGACATCGAGCCCATCAGTTGCCGTTGTTCGTCGAGCCATTCCATCGTGTCCGGCTCGAAGTAACTATCGACCCCGCCGACAATGCAAGCCTCCAATCCGCGATTCATGCGTTCGATGGCCGCCCGGAGGGCGATGAGCCCAGCCGCGTGGCCATTCGGGAAAACGTTGACTTCCGAAATCGCGACCGGTAGCCCGGCGATTTTTCCAAGGCCGGCCCGAACTCCGTCAACCGCAGTCGAGGTGAACCCAGGCCGTTGTTCCGGCAGGCCGATGAAAAGTGGAACCCGAAGGCCACGACCCGACAGACCGGCGCATGCGTCGAACAAGGCCGGTTCGGCCAATGCCAGCAAACGATCGGTGCCCATGTTTCGAGGATCGATGTCTTTGACCAACGCGGCCGGCATCATGTCGCCCGCGCGATCAACGAAGAACGGATGATTCACGAGAGTGGGTACGCCAGCCCGGACCGCGGCCGCACTGGCGACCGAATCGCCAACGGCCGTCCGGGCCCCATAGCCCACGATCTCGATGGGGTTAGCCATTCCGCCCCAAAGTCTCGTGGTGTGGTTTCTCGCTCACGATTGTCTCTTCCAGGTAATCGCCGTCGTTCCGGACGGCCAAAGACGAGAGCCAGACGAGTCGGACGCGCCGCAAGTCCGGCTCGATGATCACCGTCTCAAGCCGCCCGGCGTGCTCTTCATTTCGATTGTCGATCCGTGTACGGAACCTGAGGAACACCTTCGGCAACTCGAACCTTAGATTGCCGTCCGGCGTCAAGTTCTCCAATTCGACTACCTCGCCGCCGCGCAAGTGTTGCTCGGGCCGTTGATCGGCGGGTGCACACAGGAGCGATTGCGGTTTCCAGTCGTCGGGCAGCAGAGGAAACCGTCCCTTCTTCCAACGTTCGTCGTAAGTGCCTTGCAGTTCGAGGCGCGGCGACCAGTAACTCGCGAGTGGCCCGAATCCGGCTGGGCCCGCCTTCTCAATTCGGCCACTCGGATACTCGAAGTTCGGGTACGGTAGGCCTTCGCGAGCGACCAAGCCACAGCCAACCGGGTTGCGGGCTTCGATCCGTTGCTTGCGTGGGTCGGGATTCGATTGATCGAAGCCGCCGTACGCTCGCTCGTAAGTAATTGGCACTTCCTTGACGGGCTCCGGGGCCGTCGGGCTGTCACCAAGCAGGCCGCGTTTGAACATTCGATTCCCGAAGACCTTGATCGACTTGCGGAGCTCGCCGATCCGCATCGCGACCATGAACTCCGTTGTCGGCCGACCCTGGGGAGCGTAGGCCGTCCCGTTGAGAAGTACATCGGTCGTTGGTTTCGGAGAGACGAGATCGGCCTCGTAGCGGAGGCTCGAAGCACCGGGTTCGCCGTAATACTCCGGGGCGACGAGAGGGGGCGGTTGTTCGTCGGCCAGTACGAGTGCGCCCGTGGATCGGATGCGATAGGTCGCCTTGACGGCCACGAGCCACTCGTGGACGCCTTCCTTGTCCCGGCCCCAAATGCGGCCGACGGCGTACGGCGTTCGATTGTCAATGGCCCACATGAACGCGGCCTTTCACCCGAACGCGGAGCACCGGGTCGTGCTCCGATCTATCACATCTCAGTAGGACAAGCTCGCCGCGATGGCGAGCAACCGATCTCGGATTGCCGGCAATCGTCGAAGTTAGTCCGGGATGCGATGCCCCCAAAAGTAGCGGACCCCCGGCTCGTACTTGTCGGCTTCGGGGCTGGCGAGGAAGTCTTCGAGTATGGCGGCCGCCGCGAGGGGTTGAAAGTCGCGATCGTTGGCGAAGAAAGGTCGGCAATCGATACCAGTGGCTCCCTCGAACTTTCGACGATGCACAATGAAGGTCACTGACTTACGTTTGTTCTCATCGCCAGTGATGAGTTCGACCGTTCGGCGAGCGAAGTCCCGCACGCTCCAAAGCTCGCCTTCCCAAACGGGAACCTGATCCGAGCCGAACTTGCTCTGCAGTTCGGCATATCGAGCATCCACCAAGACTTCGAATTCCGTTGGCGACTCCTGCTCGGCGGCCAACTCCTCGTATTGTCGACGGAGCTCCGGGTCCTTGGCGTTGGCGATCGTCTCCGCGCTGATGTTGTAAAACCGGGCGGCTCGGGCGATGGGGCCGCCGGGCCGTTCGAGAAGTTCGGAAATCGCGTAACCAATGGTCTCGTGATTCGCCTGCCCCGCGGTGCGCCGCCAGGCATCGAGCATCGCGGGCACGAGCCAGAGGTAGCCGGCTGATGAAGCTCCGGCGGCCGCGTAGGCGCGGCCGGGGTCTGGCCCCCGTTCGAGTAGGTTCAAAAGCCCGGCGACATCGGCGATCCGGCCGACCGTCCCCGTGAGTACAAAACAGACGCGGTCGAGTCGATTTCGGTCTTCGTCAAAGTAATCGCGAAGTCGCGGGATCATCGAATGATCGCCGCGTTTGGCTCGCTCAACGATGGCCGCGACTCGAACCCAGGCCTGGTTCGAAGCGAGCGCCGCCGAACCGGTCAGATCGAGTGGCGGTTCACTCGATGGAAAGAAACCATCGGACATCCAGAAGAATGTCCCGTCGAGAAACGGCGGGGCCTTGTGATCGGTCATTGTGAATTGGCTCCCACCCGTCGGGCCGGACCTCAAAGGGCCTGATCGGCATTGAGTTGCATGGCGTTGTTCTGGGCCTGGGACAACTCTTCGTTGTCCAGCTTGCGGCACTTCTCGATCATGACGTGCGCATGGTTGCCCGGCCCAACAGGGCACCCGCCGGCCGCCAGCGGCACTTTGTGGCCGATCATCAACGCCCCCGGGGCCTTGGGAATCTTCGCTTCATCGTACATCGTACGAGCCGCTTGCGATTCCTCTTCCGTGACCTTGTAGTACTTGGCGCACGGGTCATCTCCCGGAGGTTTCTTGGGCATTTGGTCCTTGCAATCGCCTGCTCGCGTCTCCGCGATGATCTTTCGATTGAACGCGACTTTCTTGTCACCTTCGGTGGACTTTCGGACGAGCTCGAATCCGCCACCCTTCTTGGCGGAGCGGGACTGCTTCCTAAGGCCGGTCTTTTCCGGGCAATAGAAGTCGTCTTCGGACATCGACTTCCCTTCCGCCTGCGCTTTGGAATGCGGTTCCCCATCGCAACAATCGCACTTTGGTTTTTTCTCCGTCGACGGTGGCGCGATGTCTTCCCCTTCCACCATCGGGGCCGTTGGCGGCGCCTGACTCGCGTGGTTCGAAGTCGTCAGGTCCAGGTTGCGGTCGACGTTCTCGCCTTCGAACTTCACGTCCATCGACCAGGCCGCGAAGTACGTCTTGCCCGTGATTTGATGTGAAATCACGTTCGCGCCAAAGCTCCGCGTCGCCGCTTCGTCGCCCAGTGGCGAAGTCTTGTAGAAGGACTTGTCCTTTAACATCACTTCCTTGCCGTTGATCTGAACCGTCGTGCTGCCGCTCTGCATGTCCTTGGAGAACGACGTGTCCGGGTACGGAACCGGGATCGGGCCGGCCGGAGGGGACGGGGGGCTCAGGCACACGTCGGGAAAACACGCGATGACCTTGCCCGCGCCGGCCTTGCACGCGATCGCGTTTGTGTTCGCGTAGACGTTGTTGCTCATGGCGACTCCAACCAACGAAGGACGACGGTTGCCCGGGCACCGCCGACCGAACTCGTAAAAGCTCCGGCGTTCGCGCCGGGTGTCGAACCACCGCGAAACGCGTGCGCCGCCCACACCAGTTGCACGACTCCCGCGGCGGCCCCCGTATCGCCGATCGATTCGGCCGGATGCCACAACGGCGAGTCTTCCGTCCGGACTCGCTGGAGCCGCGACATCATCAGCGATTGTTCGCGAAACCCGTAACTCTCACCGGTGACATCCGAGAACCGAAAGTTGCATTCGTGCAGGCCAATCGCCGCTTCCGCCAACGCCGAGCGGGTCGCGGCCGCCAGGCCCAGAGCCAAGAGCGGCTCGGCGTTGAGGATGTGGGCCGACTCGTCGGCGAACCCCATCCCAGCGATCCGCAACTGCCACGTTCCCTTCGACGGTCGATCGAATCGAATCAACGCGGCGGCACCCGCTTCGCCGGGTATCACCCCATCCGACTGCTCGACCGTCTTCAGACGCTGATGGCGGTCGAGCCAGGCCAAGGTGCTCGCGTTCACCAGCGAATCGCCACCACAGACGAGGGCGGTCGTCAGGCCCGTTCGGCCCAGCTCGCGAGCCTCCCGCAACGCTTCGAACCCGGCCGTGTGCCCCGTCGCGAACGCTCGGCTCGCCGGGTGGAATCGCACGCTCAGTCGATCCTGCAATCGCGGGATCGCTTGAACGGCCAGGCCCGCCGCGCCACCCGGACGTTCCGGCTCCGACAGGCCGATCAACAGGGGGATCGATTCCGTTCGCATTCCCGGCGACTGAGTCAGTACGTTCTCGATCGCCCGAGCAATCATCTCGACAACCCGATCGTTGCGGCGAAGAATCGGATCGAGGTCGGGCACCACGGCCCCAAGGATCGGTTCGCCGGAATTGTCCCGATACGGCAATTCCGTGAAGCCACTGATCCCGGCCTGGAGCGCGGCGCAGGCGCTGTCGGCATCGAGCCCGACCGCGCACGCCATTCCAGTCGCCGAGATATACATGTTCCTCACCAAGCGAATTTGGCACCTAACCCTTGGAAGCGGGCAATTCCGCCAGCGAACCGAATCGCTGTTTGCGACCCGAGGTCGACAACGTCAACGGCTGAGCACCGACACGAACCTCACGCAGCGCCGTGAACTTACGGCCGAAGCGCGCCGCGCCGCGCCACATCACAATCATTCGTTTTTCGTCCGGTTCCAGGACGACGGTGTCGAGTTTTGGTTGAATCAACTCGTCGCGATCCTTGAAGCTGAAGATCAAGGGAACTTCAACGGCCGGCACGGTCATTTGCCACGGACCATCCGCACGCACGCCCAAGCAGCGGATCGTTTCGCCGCCCCGAAGCTCGGGAAGCCATTGATCCGCCGGGGCGGATTGAAAATAACGCTCGTCGAAGTCGGCCGGCAAGAAGGGAAAGCGATCGTCCATCCACTTCTGGTCGTAAGTTCCGGCAAACCCGATTCGCGGCTGCCAACTTCGACCGAGCACGCCGAAGCCAACGGGTGGCGACGCGTCGGACGCGGATCGAAACGATTTGCCCGGCGCGTCCAGGTTCGGCAGTGGCTGACCTTCCATGCTCGCGCCCTTGCGTCGAAAGCCAACGCCGACCAGGTTCCGCATCTCGGCGACCGCCTTGCCGGGATCCGAATCGTCGACGCCGCCGAAGGATCGTTCCCACATCAGGGGCATCCGGTCGAACTTCTCCGGTGCCGACGGGCTGACGGTGAGCAATCGACCCTGCCAGACGCGATTGCCCGTGACGCGAAGCGTTTTCCGAACCGAGCCGACTTCCAGGGTGACATCCAGTTCGGTCACGGGGCGGCGATCGGAAGGAACGGCGTGTCCGGTGAGGATCACTTCCGCCATCGGCTTGAAGCGGCCGAAGTCGCACTCGGCCCGGATACTCGTGTTGCCCGGATCGCCGTAATGTTCGTCGGCGAAGACGAATGGTACTTGTTGTTCGGCGAGTTGAGTCGACCCATCGCGGGCCTTTGTGAACGTGCCCTTCACGACCACGACGCACCAATCACGGCCATCCTTGTCGGTCGCCATGGTGGAGGCGGCCAGCATTCCGGTGGTGTTGTTGCCAATCTGCACAGCCGCCTCAGTTGATCTGAACGCTCCCACCCTTGATGCGATTCACGCCACTCGACCGGCTCAATACATAGTTGCCGCGCAACAGAATCTTGCCAGCCTTCGTGAGTGTGATGCTCGCATCGCCGCATTGCAACACGATCTCTTGCTTCGCCGAGAGCACCAGGCGTTCGTTATCGACGTTCGCCGCGACGGCGGGTTCGACGGGACCGGGCTGCCACAATTTACCCAGCACGATCGGTCGGCCGGGGTCGCCCTGCTCGAACGAGACGGCCACATCTTTGCCAACGTCGACTTCCGCAAGCGCAACGGTCGAGCGGGCCGAGACGGGTCGGCGCAACGGGTTGCCGGCGAACGCGATTCGCGGTGCTCCCCCGTCGTCGAAGCCGGCCAGAGTCGCCACGACCACGCCATCGATCCGCGGCGGATCAGTCGGCGTGGCCAGGAGTTCCTCGACCGCCAATCCGGAAGCTCGTTCCAATACGGGCATCGCCACTCCCAATATCGCGTCGCCGCTGAACTCAGTTCTGCAAAATCTTCTGGCCCTTCAACGTCATGTTCTTGCTGGCCTTGCCGGTGATCTCACCGGAACCTTCGATCGTGATGTCCTTGCCCTTGATAATGATCGTCCCGTCCTTCTTCATTGTGATGCTGGCCGATCCGGTCGTCAGGGTGATTGAATCTTTCGCGGTGATCGCCAACGTCTTGCCGACGCTCAGGCTGTCCGCTCCGGAGATCGTAACCCCCCGATCCTTCGTGACGGCGACCGTCTGGCCTCCGGAGATAGTAACCGACTCGTCTTTCGCCACCGTCTCGGTCCGCCCGCCGCCGATGGTGATCGACTCTTCCTTGCTCACG
>JANLUE010000031.1:0-5433 GCA_031363325.1 Gemmataceae bacterium | reverse complement strand
GTGAAGGGGGGCGGCTGTTCCGGCTTCCAAAACAAGCTCGATCTCGACACCGTCTACAATCCGAAAACCGACGTGACCAGCGAACAGCACGGCGTCACGCTGGTGGTCGACAAGAAGAGCATGCTCTATCTGCAAGGCGCGACGGTCGACTTCCACGAAGACCTGAACGCCCGCGGCTTCCGCATCACGAACCCGCAGGCCAAGGGCTCGTGCGGCTGCGGCAGCTCGTATTCCATGTAGTCGGACGATCGATCGAGTGCGGCCGCGCCGCCGCACTCGATCGGTATCACAAGGTTCGTTCCAAGTCGGCATTCGCGGCTTGCTTGACTCTCCCGTTTTCGAATTGCTCGGCATTCCGATTGTCCATCCCGAGTCTTGGTGGCCATGTCGACCGCTCATTGATTCGCTCTCAAGCCGTGCTTCAATGCACAGGCCGTCAAGACCCAATTGTTACGCGTGCAGCTCATCGATAGCGCAACAGAAGCGTGAACGATTCTTGCCAGCAATCAATTCAATCATGCCAATGTCCCCCGACGAGTTTCGCGCCCACGGCCATCGGCTGATCGATTGGATCGCCGACTATCGGGCTTCGCTCGCCGAGCGGCCGATCATGGCTCGAACCGAGCCGGGCGAAGTCAGGGCCGCGCTGCCCGAAGCGGCTCCGCAGGCGGCCGAGTCTTTTGAGGCGATCGTGGCCGACCTGGATTCGATCCTCGTGCCCGGCCTCACGCTCTGGCAACATCCCCGGTTCTTCGGCTATTTTCCGGCGAACTCGCCACTCGCGAGCGTGCTCGGCGATCTGGTGAGTTCGGGCCTCGGCGTGCTCGGGCTCAACTGGCAGGCGAGCCCGGCGCTCACGGAAGTCGAAGAACGCGTCACCGACTGGATGCGCCAGATGGTCGGCCTTTCGGACGCTTGGGCCGGCGTCATTCAAGACACGGCCTCGACCGCCAATTTGATCGCGCTGCTCTGTGCCCGCGAACGAACGACAAAGTACTCGCTCGATCGCGGTGGGTTGCAAGCGGAGGCTCGACCGCTCGTCGTTTATGTGTCGGCCCAGAGTCATAGTTCGGTCGAGAAGGCGGCATTGTTGGCCGGGTTTGGCCGAACGAACTTGCGCGTCGTGCCGCACGATTCGAACTATGCCATCGTGCCGGCCGCAATCGAAGCAGCGATTGCCACGGACATCGCGGCCGGTTCGTTGCCCTGCGCGATCGTGGCCACGACGGGGACGACGGCCTCGACCGCGCTGGACCCGATTCGGCCGCTCGCCGAGCTCGCGGCTAGGAACAACTTGTGGCTTCACGTGGACGCCGCGATGGCCGGCTCGGCAATGATCCTGCCGGAATGTCGAGCCATGTGGGACGGCATCGAGGGGGCCGATTCGCTCGTGTTCGATCCGCACAAGTGGCTCGGGGCCGCGTTCGATTGTTCGCTGTATTACGTTCGCGATCCCGACTTGCTGGTGCGTGTCATGAGCACGAACCCGAGCTACCTGCGGACGGCGGCCGACGGTCAGGTTCGCAACTATCGCGACTGGGGCATCGCGCTCGGCCGACGGTTTCGCGCCTTGAAGTTGTGGTTCCTGATTCGCACCGAAGGCGTCGCCGGCCTGCAAGCCCGACTTCGCCGCGACCTCGCGAACGCCCAGTGGCTCGCCGAACAAGTGGCCGCGACGCCGCACTGGCGTGTCGTCGCCCCGGTTCCCTTGCAAACCGTGTGTATTCGCCACGAACCGCCAGGCGTCGTCGATCTGGACGCCCACACGCGAAGTTGGGTCGAACGCGTGAACCGCTCGGGGGCCGCGTATCTGACGCCCGCCGTGCTCGGCGGCCAGTGGATGGCTCGCGTCTCGATCGGCGCGGAATTGACGGAACGGGCTGACGTTGAAGAGGGCTGGCGGATCATTCAGGCAGCGGTGCGAGAATAATGCAATTCCTGTGGAAAAACTCCCATTACGACAATAGCAATTCATGAATCGATCCCCGTCGGGGCATTTTCGTGTCAGACGCCAGCGTTCTTGGAGATAGAGGGTCTTTGACGTCGGCGTCGCTGCTGGCTCGGGTCCAAGGCACAACACCCGACCCGGCCGCGTGGCGACGCTTCGTCGATCTCTACGAACCGCTCGTGCGCGGCTGGTGTCGCGCGGCCGGGCTCCAACCGGCGGACGCTGAAGACGTTTGCCAGGACGTGTTCAAGTCGGTATGCGGGAAAATCAGCCAGTTTGAACATGGCCGAGCGGGCGGGACGCTTCGCGGTTGGCTACGGCGAATCACGACGAACGCGGTGACGAGTTGGCGACGTTCGCGGAATGGCGTTCCAATCGGGTCCGGCGGAAGTGAAGCGCTGGCGGCACTGCAATCAGTACCCGAACCGATGCCGTTCGACGCTCAAGAGGGCGCGTTGACTCGCGAAGAAAAACGAGCGCTGCTCCGCCGGGCCGTGCATGGCAGCTTGACGGGGTTGTCGCAACAGACCGCGGAAATTTTTTGTCGCCTAGTCGTCGATCGCGAATCGCCCGCGCACGTGGCCGAAGCGTTGCAAGTGCGGGCCGACGTGGTGTACACGGCCAAATCGCGGGTGATCAAGCGCTTGAAGGAAGAGTACAGCGCTTTGATTGACTTCGACGATTTGTAACGGCGTGGGTCATTTGGCGGAGGATGATCATGGACTCGAATTCATCGGCCAGTTGCCCGTCGCTCGACCTCTTGATCGGGTTTGGCCTGGGTGAACTGGCGGACCGGGCCTTCGAGACAGTGGCCGGCCACCTTTCAACATGCGACTCGTGCCTCGCCAAGATGGCCGACCTTCAATTCCGTTCGACGACCGAACACCTCGACGAAAGACTGCATGACTGCTTGCTTGCGCCGGAGCTCCGCGAGACCGATTCGTACGCGGACTCCGCGCTGGCGCCCACGATCTCGGCGATCGATACAGAAGCCGCACTGGCGGTAGGGCTGGACCCCTGGGTCGGTCAATTGGTTGGCCGATATCGCGTTCGTAAGCGGCTGGGCAAAGGCGGCATGGGGATTGTGTACCTCGCCGAGGATCCGGAGGTCGGCAAGATCGTGGCTCTGAAGATGATTCCATCCGAGCATTTGGCCAAGTCCGATCGGCTGGATCGTTTTCGCACCGAGGGACGAGCATTGGCCCGCGTGCGGCACCCAAACGTCGTGCAATTCTTTCATTTCGACGAACATGCCGGCCATCCGTACTACACGATGGAATTCGTGGCCGGTGCGACCTTGGCCGACCGATTGCGACGCGACGGACAACTCCCAGTCCGCGCGGCCGTTGAGCTTGTGCGAACATTGGCCGTCGCCATTCATTCGGTCCACGAGGAGGGAGTTTTCCATCGCGACCTCAAACCGTCCAACGTCCTGATCGAGGCCGACGGGACGCTCAAAATCGCCGACTTCGGGCTGGCGAAGCTGGCGGACGCAATGGCACAATCGGACCTGACTCAAACGGGAATGGTCCTGGGAACGATGGAGTACATGTCTCCGGAGCAGGCCGAAGGCCGAACCCGCGATGTCGACGCGCGGTCGGACGTGTACTCCCTTGGGGTTGTGCTGTTCGTCGCTTTGACGGGCCGGCCGCCGCTCAAGGGAGAGTCCGATCGTGAAACGCAACAATTGGTGATCGAGACCGTACCGACGCCACCGTCCGGTTGCCGCTCGGAAGTGCCGAAGGTGTTGGACCGAATCTGTGCGAAGTGCCTTGAGAAGCGGCCCTACCACCGGTACCCGACCGCGCGAGCCTTGGCCGACGACCTGGACGACTACCTCGCCGGACGCCCGCCGCGCAGCTTGCCGGGCGCGTTGGGTCGAGCCCTACGGCCAACGCGACGTCAGGCCCTGGTCGCGGGGCTCGGAGTGGCGGCCAGCGTCGCGGGGATGACGGTCTACCGCCGTGACCCGGACGTGATTCGGCGCGGGATCGCGTCCGACTTGCGAGCGAGGAAGCCCGTCACGCTGATCGGGCCAACGGGGAAGCCGAAGTGGTTTCAATGGGTTGTCGGCGAAGGCAAGGGTAAGACCGGGTTGGCGGACGATGGGACGTTTAACGTCAATATCGATGATGATGTGGCGATGGTCGAACTGGTTCCCGACCCGCAAACGGACTCGTACCGCCTAACGGCCGAAGTGAGACATGAGTTCCCTTTGAATCGGGGCACTCTGAATCGCGGCATGAGTTCCATCGGACTTTATTTCACGAGGCGCGGCCTGCCGATGGAGCCAGATGGAGCCCATTTTTTCCTGGAGTTGTCATACAACGATGTTCGCACTACGGCCGACCTTCCCGTGATTGTCGTTGCTGGAAAGCCGATTCAGCATTCGACGGAGGAAACCGTCCGATTGGGCCCACGCCTCTTCGCACCTTCGGGCAGTCCGCACATCGACCGCAACCTGGACGGACCAACCGGCCCCAAGTTTACGCCCGTTGGCAGATTTGGCGGGCAGTGGCGAACGGTCGAAGTGATCGTCACTCCGAACGGCATCGATGCGACTTGGGACGGCCGACATGTGAATTGGCCGGTATCGGAAATTCGAAAGTCCATTGAAAAAGAATTGGTGGCCGTACAAGGACACTCGCAACTGAGTTTACTCGCGCCGACCTTCGATCCCCGTGGAGGATTGGGCCTCTATTCTTCGTGGGCAATCGGTTCATTCAGATCCATCACACTCACACCACTACATCCCCAATCGGAGAACTCGCATGGCTGACCTCGTGATTCATCGACCGTTGAGCGATACGACGGTGACGGTACCGGCCATCGGTCGCATTTTGATCGCGGAAGGCAAAGTCTTTGCCTACCCGGCGGCAGTCGGCGTCGGTGGACATCTCGTCAAAGCGGGCACCCACGAGATCGTCGCCACCGGTACGATCATTTCTTACCGGCGGTCAGGAGCGGAAATGTGGTGGTCGCTCCTCTTCGATGTCACCGACACATTTCGCGTACCGGACGGACGCTACGACGTGATCGTCACGACGTATCGAAACGACCTCGCGCGAGCGAGTGAAGGCCTTTTTGACGAGGTGCTGACGGTGCACGACGTGAACCTAGTGAGTGACTGCAACGTTGGTGGCTCCGCGCAGGCAACGATCAAGGCCGGCGTGTTCAGCCCCGAGCGCATCACGATTAGCCCGCCGTCGCCTCCCGTACACAAAGAATCGTTTACGGCGACTGGGCAGTTTACGAACGGAGACAAGCCGACTACCGTCAAAATGTCAAAAACAGGGGAAACACCTCGCACGGTGACCCCCTATTGCGCACCTGGTTCCGAAGGGTACTGGTACGGGGTCTTTATCGACTTGACTGCTGGAACGTACACACTCGATTCTTTCAACGCTACCGTCAGCGCACCCGCCGTTACAATGTTGGTGGTAGTGTGACGCTTCGATTCTCATCGTTGTTGGCTGCGAAACAAA
>JANLUE010001488.1:0-11370 GCA_031363325.1 Gemmataceae bacterium | reverse complement strand
CGACCGATGGGCCCCGCGTGATTCGCCTGCCAGTCACGGCCCCCAATGCACCGCCGGGACTGATCGAAGTTCGCTACCGCGAATCGCTGCGGTCGGGGGGCGAACTGCGCCCGCCGCGGCTGGCCCGTTCGGATTTGCTCGGCGACGTGACCTGGACGATTACCGCCCCGAATGCCCGCGTGCCGCTCGCGTTCGGCGATACGGCCGGCAATTGGTCCCCGTCCGCGGTACTTTCGACGCTCGGACTCGCCCGCTACATCGACCCGGACGCGTCCGAAGTGGCGGCCGTCACCGTGGCCGTCCGTCAACGCGACCCGGCGACAGTTCGATTGTGGTTCGCGCCTCGGAACGCCTGGGTCCTGAGTTGTTCGCTCGTGGCCTTCGGGCTCGGGCTTGGCCTGGCGCTTGCGCCGCGACGACATCAGCGAGCGCTCGGGTTGCTCGCACTCCTGGTCGCGACCGGTCTCGCGCTACTGCTGCCGCAACCGCTCGCCCGGGCGGTCTTCGGGGCGATACCCGGACTGGCCGCAATCGGCCTGACGTTGCTCGCGTTCCATTGGGCGCGAACTCGCTATCAGGGACGACTCAACCGCGTGACCGGCTTCTCCCGATCCGGGTCGTCGCTCACACGACCGTCGGCCGTTCGCCGACACGGTTCGACCACGGAAGACTCCCCACCAATCGTCGAAAGTTCACTTTCGGGCAAATGATGCGATTCGGTTTCGCCACTCGTCGGCTCGCACCGGTCGCGCTCCTGTTCGGAGTCGCGGCCCTGATCGCGGTCGGCCAACCGGCCGGCCCGCCGAACGATGGCCTCCCATACAAGATCGTCCCACTCGGCGGCGACCGAGTCAACGAAGTCCTCGCTCAAGTCGAGTCGGGTACGCTCGTTCGCCTTGCCGCCGGCGACTTCGATCGACTCGTCCGGCGGGCGAATCGCCCCGATCGACCGACGTTGATCTCCGCACACTACCGGGCGAAGTTGGTTCCCGATGCGGGCGAACTGAATCTGATCGGCACGGCCGAATGGATCGTCCGACCGGCCGGCACGGAGCCCACGATTATGTCGCTCGATCAATTTCAACTGGCGTTGCGGCAGGCGAAATGGTCGGATGGCCAGGATGCCGTGCTCTTCAAGCGGCCGGATTCGCCGGTGCGACTCGTCGTCCCGGCCGGCGCGGATCGTTCGCTGAATCTCGAGTGGAGTGCCCGCGGCGTGCCCGAACCGGGCGAGGCCCGGTTCGACTTGCGATTCGCGACGGCGGCCGTCGCCACGCTCGAACTCGAACTGCCGACGGGCTTCGTGCCCATCGTCCCGGCCGGCGACGCGCTGCTCACCGGCCCGTTCCCAATCGCCGCGGGAACATCGTGGCGGATCGCGCTCGGCGGGACGGAGCGGCTGGAACTCGGGCTCCGCCGCGTTGGTGAACCGGCGACCGCCCTGTTCGCGGCTGTCACATCGCGAAACGTGCTGACCGAGAACGAAAGCACCGCTCGCTTCGAGTTTCAAATTGAGGCGCCGAAATCCGGCTTCGCCGACCTGACCTTCGACTTCGATCCGGGGTTCACGCCGACCGGCGTGCGCGTCAACAATCTCGCGAGCTGGACGCTCGGCGGCACGGCGAATCAGCCGCAAATTCTGGTTCGCCTTTCGGAACCGACTCGCACCGCGAACGTCGTCGTGACCGGCTCATTGGTTGTGCCCGAGCGTTGGACGTGCCCGGCGTGCCGACTGATCGGGGCCGTGCCGCGCGGCGAACACCTGGCGATCGCGATCGCGCCGACGCTTCGGTTCGCCGATTGGAACCCCGGCGGGTATCGCCTGACCAAGGCGGAGCTTGGTCCGGAACAAGCTTACCTATTAGAGGCGGAGCCCGAACCGTTGCCGCCGGGCCAGTTGAAGCCGGTTCGTCCATCGCTTTCGGTGACCCCGAAATCGGGCATCGTTTGGCGGGCGATCCAGCAGGCCGACTGGCGAATTGGGCCGGACGGCGAAACGTTCAGCGTCCGGACCGGAGTCGAAGTCACGGCGGGAGTCGCAAACGCCGCCTCGTTCCGGCTGCCGGCCGGGTGGGACCTCGACCGCGTCGAGGTCGGTGGCCGCGAGTCGAACCCACGCATTGATGGCGATCGCCTAACGGTCGAACTTGGGCGACCTTTCAAGGCGGGCGAGACGGCCGACGTGGTCGCGATCTTTCGCCACAAGTCCCGCGCGCCGGGCGGGCCGATCCCCATGCCGGATTTGTACCCCTTCACTTCCGTACGCGATGGTCGACTCACGATTCGAGCGGACGGGCCCTTCGAGGCCCGGTTGACCGACGCGACTCCTACGGGCACGCCCGGTCCCGCCGTTGCAACTCGACTCGCCCCGGGCGAATTCGAACGACGGCTGAGCGGCGAGCCTCTGGTCGGTTCGCTGTACCTGACGGCCCGATCCGATCGACCCGACCTGACGCTCGACGTCGAGGTCGTACCCACGGCGACCGGGGCCACGATTCGGACCACGCTCGCGATCAAACCGGGAGCGAGTCCCGTCGATGGCCTAACATTCTGGGTTCCCAATTCGATCGCGGGCTCGTGGGTCTGGCGAAATTCCTCGGGGCAACGAGTCGCCGACGCCGTTCATCAACCGATTCTCGATGCGCGGTCGCGATTGCTTGGACTCGGTGGGGGGCCGGGGAGTTCCTTCGCCGCGCTGGCACCTCTCGGCGAACACTGGTCGGTGCGCTTCCATCGTCCCATCCGCGAACGAACCGTGTTCACGGCCGAGTGCCAGGCCGGGCCGGGACATGAATTCCCGGTGCCCTGGATCGTGGGACACCAATTTTCAGGCATTGTTCGTGGTGGGACCGAGATCGCGGAACGACTGGGCGACGGCTTCGAGCCCGATCGATCGCCGGGCACGCACCGGTATGGCACCGTACCCATTGACTCACCCGATGGGCTGGCCGCCGACACGGGCCCGACCTTCGATGGCCTGCGATTGCGAACGGCGATCGGCCCCAGTGGCCGCACCAATGCGGCGTTTCGATTTCGCGTTCGGCACTGGGCCGAGCGGACCATCCCGGTCGCTCTTCCGGGCGGGGCGACGGCCGTCCGCCTAACGATCGCCGGCCGTACCGTGCCGATTCGCGATGGGCTCAGTTTGTCGATTCCCGTTCCGAATGGGGCCGACTGGACGACGATCGAAATTCACTACGAACTTCCGGCCCCGAACGATGGCCTGTTCGCTCGAATCCTTGCGCCGATTCCCAGTGGGCCGTTCGACTCGGCCGTCGTTCGCCGCGTGTGGCACGTCAGCCCCGACTGGTGGGTGACCCGATCGGGTTCGGCCCGCGCCGTTCCCGGTGCCGGCTCGCCGGGGTTCAAATTGCCGACGCCGGACGCTCGCGCCATCCTCGGCCTGCCGAGGTCGGTCGACCTGGGGGACGCCGCAAGCGTGCCCGCCACCGAGCCGATCGTTCTTTCCGCCTTTCTCGCGATGAAGTTCCCGGGCCAACGGTTTGTCGTCGATTGCCTAACACTCTCCGACGATCCGATTATTCTGGTCGGCACATCGCTGAATCAGTTTCTGTCGAGTCGCGATCTGGTCGGCGTCGAGGGTCCGGATTGCGTCCTGATCACCACTCGGGCCGAACTTTCCCGTTGGTCGGGCGATGTGTCTCACGCGGTCGAAGAGGCGTCGCTATATGGTCGCGATCGCTCGGGGCGATTCCGCATGGCGGGCGACGTGCCATCCGACCTCGACGAATGGAAGGCACCGCCGGGTTGGTCGATTTGGGTCAGCGACGAACCTTCGGCCGACGCGCTCGTTCTGGGCCGGTCGGCGATCCTCGAGCGGATCGTCTGGGGCTGCGCGGCGATCGTGTTCGTCATCCTCGTCCAGTTGAATCGTCGGCCGCGCGCTCGAATGTTCTTGCTCCTCATCGCAGTCGGTGCGGGGCTCGCGTGTCTCGAGTTCTTTCCGACGGCGGGTGCGGAACTGGCCGGCCCGTTGCTGTTCGCGGCCCTCGTCGGCGGCCTGGCGAGCCGAACGTCGTACCGCTCCGATCGACTAATTCCGGCAAAGGCGAATGCTCCTCGGCCATCGCGAATCGCCGTGGTCGCGGCATCGTTGTTGGCCGTGCAGGCGATCGCCGCCGATCCGCAAGCGATCGTGTACCAGCTCCCGAGCGATGGTCGCGAGCCGGGCGCAATGCTCGTTCCGCCAAAGTTGCTCGAGCGCTTGCGACTGATGGCGGCTAACGAGGCTATTGGCGTCGTCGCGACCTCGGCGGACTATTCCGGAAGCCGCGATGCCGGGTCGGCCCGCTTTTCCGCCACTTATCGACTCTGGTCGTTCGACAACAAGCCGAGTCGATTCAATTTGCCGTTGCAATCGGTCAAGCTCCGCGAACTCCGGGTCGATGGCGCCGAGGCGGCTGGGGTCGAAGTTGGCCCGGACGGCATTAGCTTGATGGTCGCGGGCAAGGGGGCGCACACACTCGACGTGCAATTCGCCGTGCCGATTCTCGGCGCTGGTTCGGATCGCGATGTTCGATTCAGCGTTCCGGAAGTTCCCGTCTCGCGCCTATCGTTTCAGCTTGCGAAGCCGGCGATACGTTTGCGATCCGCCCCCTGGCGTGGGGCCGTTCGAACAACGACGTCGCCCCAGGGCGAGTCGCTTGAGATCGATCCCGGCCTGAGCGGCAACGTGCATCTTCGCTGGCAGGCGGAAGCAGGCGAACCTAACCCGACGGCCCGCGTTCGTGAAGCCTCGATCTGGACGCTGAACCCCGGTTTCGCTCAAGTCACATCGCTGTTCGAGTATCGCGCGACCGGCCCGACCTCCGAGTTCGCGATCGCCGTCCCGCCGGGGCTCGAAGTCAGTCGAGTCTCGTTCCGTGGCGATACGGCGCTCGCGACTGGCGGCCGCGTGAAAGCATGGGCTCTCGGCGCGGCCGATGCTTCGGGATTTCGCCCTCTCACGATCGAATTGCAAGCGCCGGTCGAAGGTCGAGTCGTGCTGCAACTCGAACTGGGACAATCGAAGCCCCTCTCGAATCGGCCCGTGTTGCAGGTCCCCCGAGCACTTCGCGTCGCCGATGCCGACAGTTATGCGGCGCTTTCGATTCAAGGCTTCGAGGCGTCAAGCCCACTCGAAACGACCGGCCTAACCGAGACACCGGCCGAGCCTTTCATTCGCGGCCTCTGGACGGCACTCGGTGGGCCAACGGTGAAGATCCTCAAAGCGTACCGGTCGTCCGGCGCGGCACCGGCGCAAATCATCGTGCCACTTCGATTCGCGCCAACGGTCGTCTCGACCGGAACGGAAGTCACCTGGTGGGTCGAACCGACGCGCCTGGTCGGCCGGGCCGAATCGAAATGGTCGGCGGGGCTCGGGTTCGTCGAATGGCAACTGACGGACGGCACTCGCGTCACCGAAGTGACCGGCCGCAACCTGCACGCGTGGAGCCAGGAGGGTGGCCGCATCCAAGCCTGGCTCGATCGGCCGATGGCCGACGCGCTCCTAACCTGGAAGGCAACCAAGCCGATCGCCCCGGATCGGCCCGATGCCGGCGTGCCCGCGGTGACTTCGAGCCCCCCGAGCCCGGTCGCGACCCGCGTTCGACCGACCGCCGGCGTGGCCATTTTCGCCAAGCCAACTGGCGAAGCGATACCGCCAATTTCTCCGGGCGAAATCGGCTGGAAAGGCACGGCCTCGACGCGCGTGAGCCTGGTTCGCCCGGCCGAGGTGCCCTTGCGGGCGACGACCATGTTCCGCCGCGATGGCGACCGACTCGTTGCCGCAACGGAGCTCGATGTTTCCGCTTTGGGCCGCGAACGACCCCATCGCCTAACGCTTTACATCTTCGGGGCCGAAGGTGCGGATGTGAAGCCGAGCGGTGCCGGCTTCGCCGTGGCCGAAGTTGCTTCGGAAATCGGCGGACGACGCTGGGACGTCGCCATCGGGCCCGATCGGACGGGCAACGCTTTGTCGTGGACCGTGACCGGCCCGGATCGCCGTTGGCCGGTGCCCCGGGCGCTGGTCGAATTCGGGCCGGGCCGACCGGCGAGCCTCACACAGACTCTGCGCGTCGAATCGCCGAGCTTGCACCTGAGCAATCGCGTCGGTCTGGAGGACACGGCGCCGGGTGAATGGATGACACACAACGCCGACTGGAGCGCGGTCCTGACGCGCGGCACGGGCTTGGGGCCGGGCGAACGCGTTCGACTCGACGAAGCGTCGGTATGGGCCGCCCGCCGTGGAGCCAACTGGTTGTACTTCGCGCGGTATCGGGTGACTTCGGACGAGCGCGTGCCGCTTCGATTCACGATGCCGCCGAACGCCCAATCGATTCGCCTGAACGGCCGAATGATTGGAGCTGGCGAAGCCGTCGCACTACCAGAATCATCGGGCGCGCGGACCGTCGAAGTGCAATGGTCAACGACGCGCCCTGAGTTCCTCGCCCCCCGGCTCGAACTACAAGATGAACCATTCGCGGAAAGCCCTGTTTCGTGGACGGTTCTCGTACCACCCGGACTTCGGGCCAGCGCCGCGATGGAATCGGAGAGGTCAACCGGGTCGCCCATCGATTGCGATGCCTTCGTTCATGGAATGTCGGTTCGCTTCAAGGCGACGGCCCAAACGTCGTTCGAATTGACGGCTGACCCACCCGACTGGCGACAGCCCGAGTTCGTCGCGACGAACGCGGCCTGGATCGGCCTCGCACTGCTCGCGATTTTCCCCGGCCGATTCCGCCCGGAGCGAGTCGGCCTCCTGGGCCTGATCGGCGCGCTGGCGTTCGGCTCGGCCGGGATCGCCTTCTGGGCGGTCATCGCGTGGGCAGTCGTTTGGCGAAGCCTGAACGCGCGAGCCATCGTCCGACACTGGCTCAATCGGAAGTGAACGGGGTCCATTCGGATCAATTCGAACTCCGCTCCGCATCCGTGATCGGCCTGCTTGGCATCTGTTGCGCGTCGAGCCCGCCGTCCACGGTCAGGATCGTGCCGGTCGCGTAGCTCGCCGCGTCGCTGGCGAGGAACGCGTACCACTCGGCCACGTCGGCCACCGTCGAGATTCGCCGAACCGGAATCTGTTCCTCGATCGCCCGGCGGGCGGCCGGGTCGCCACGTAGGCCCATGTCGGTGAGCGGCGTCTCGACGAGGCCGGGGGCGACCGCGACGCAGGTGAAGCCGTGCGGAGCCAACTCGATCGCCAACTGCCGAGTGAGCGCGTTGATCGCCCCCTTGCTCGAATCGTAAAGCGTGTGCGCCGGCTCCGAACGCGAGCCGTTCAGCGAAGTCGTGAAGATGATTCGACCGGCGCGCTTCGCCGCGATCGCTCGACGAGCAAATTCCTTGGCGGCCGCCAGACCTGCCCACACATTGAGACCAAAAATGAAGTCGAAGTCCCGACGCGTCAGTTCGAGAAACGACGGCTCGCGAAACGTACCGGCGTTGTTCACGAGCACGTCGAGCGCGCCGAGCGCGGCCCACGCCTCGCCGACGAGTCGCTCCGGCTCACCGGGCCGCGTCAGGTCGGCCTGAACGAAGTGAGTGCCAGGGGATTTCAACAGTTCGCGCGCGTCCGGGCAATCGGGCAGGGGGCGTTCTGAATTGAGTACGACGGCGGCCCCATGTCGAACGAACGATGTGGCGACGGCCAGGCCGATGCCATGGCTACTCCCCGTGACCAACGCCTTCTTGCCGACGAGCATGAACCGCGCCTCCGATTGGGTGTGCCCTATCCTATCGGACGGCCCCCTGGAGTTTGCGATGCCGATCCGTTCGACGCCCGCCGCCGTCTTACATTCGCCGAACGTGGAGGCCGATCGATACCTGCCGGAGGGGCCGCGAACCACGACGATCGATGGGCGACCAGCGCTCGTCTGGGTGAACATTCAGCGCGCGGGCGACATCGCGAGCGGCGACATCCACGTTCGCTTCTGGGACAACGGCGAACATCGAACGTATCCGCAACCGCGTCGGCCCGGCTTCCAGTTCCCGACCGATCGGCCGAACACATTGCTCGTCGGAATGGAGAAGGAAGTCGGTCTGCTCGATCTGGCCACGAACCAGTTCACGCCGTTGGGAACGATCCCGGACGCCAACCCGCGCACGATCATCAACGATGGCGAAATCGTGCCGGGCGGCCGGGCGATCGTATTCGGCACGAAGGACGTTCGCTTCGCCGACAAGATCGCCCAGGTCTACTTGTTCACCCTCGCCGATCGGAAACTCAGCGTGTTGGCCGACGGACATCTCTGTTCCAACGGCAAAGTGATCCGCGATTCGTTCGTCTTCGATATCGACACGCCGCGCCAGAACGTGATCCGCTATCGGCTCGACATGGCCGGCCGACGCTGGACGGACGAAACGGTCGTGCTCGACGTGAAAGGTTGTCCGGGGTTTCCCGACGGAATGGTCGATGCCGGCAACGGCTCGGCGATCATCGCGTTCTACAATCCAGACTCGGTGAGCGAGGGTCGGGCGATCCGATTCGATTTGAACACCGGCGCGCAACTCGAAGAGTGGACGACCCCCGCCTCGCCACGTGTGACGTGCCCGCACCTCGTCGAACGCGATGGCCGCGTGCGCTTAATCTTGACGACGGCCGTCGAAGGCATGACGCCGGAGCTACGGGCAGCGAGCCCGAACGCGGGGTCGCTGTTCGTTGCGGAAACCGATCTCAGACTGGTGCCGGCCAGCGAAATCGTGCGGGTCGGTTGAATTGTTCGCCCAGCTGAAGGCAATTCCTTTTCGTCGCATCGTCACGCGGCGTTCCTCATTCGTTCATCTTTGGACCTTCGGCATGAGGGTTCGCGGACGCACTTCGGTAGGTCGGGGGAAGATCACGCGAAGATGCTCGCGACGCCTAGCGGTCGATACGTTCCACGTCTATCAACGCGGTGTCGTCTATTCCTTCCGTCGAGGAGACATCCATGCGACCCGCGTTCGTCCGTCGGTCAGCGTTCACGCTGATCGAACTCTTGGTCGTGATCGCGATCATCGCGATTTTGATCGGGCTATTACTGCCGGCCGTGCAGAAAATCCGGGAGGCCGCCAACCGGATGCAGTGCGCCAACAACTTGAAGCAGATTGGCCTGGCGTTCCACAACTTCGAAAGTGCCTACGGCCACTTCCCGCAGGGCGGGCTGGACGGCGATCCCCGTGCGATCACGACCGGCGGAGCGCCGAACCCGGCCGGGTACGACTACGACGAAGCGCCGGGCCAGTACGAAGGCTCGACGTGTTGCCGAGCCGCGACGGCCACGGGCTGGAACCACTGGTTCAAGATCCTGCCGTTCATCGAACAGGACAACGTCTATCGATTGGGCAATTTGACCACGCCAGGCTATTGGCCAAACGTCGTCAACAACGCGGGCGAAGACGATGTCGCCCGGCAACTTATCAAGATCTACTACTGCCCGAGCCGTCGTGCCCCGACGGCCTATGGCACCGCTCAATTCGGCCGTTGCGACTACGCGGGCTCGGCCGGGATCTATCAGGGTGAAATGCACGAAGGCTACGGCGATGTCCCGGCCCCGCCGCTCGGCCTCGAACCGCGCCGCAATGAACGAACGAACGAGAACTGGGGCAACTTCCCAGGCCGTGGTGGGTTTATCGTGTGGCCGGGCCGCGGTGCCAAGCGGCGAATCGCCGACATCACGGACGGGACTTCAAATTCGATCGCCGTCGCCGAGAAGGCTTTGCCGAGAACCCGTCGTGGGCTCGATGGCGGCGACAACGAACGCTGGAACAATGCCGGCTGGGACGAAGACAACATTCGTTTCCACTTCCCGCCTCGGCACGATGATGATCCGTTCCAAATTGTGACGAGCCCGACCGGCGGCAACGTGTGGCGCCGTTATTTCGGGTCGGCCCACTCGAGCGGCATCAACGCCGTCTTCGGCGATGGCTCGGTCCGGCACATTCGCTTCACGGTCGATCCCTACACGTTCATGCTCGCGACGATCATCGACGACGGCCTGACGTTCAGCGCCGGCGACCTGTGACATCGACACGGCCCGCCGACTTCGATCGTCGGGCCGTTTCACACCAATCGAGAGACTCCATGACGCGATTGATTTGCGCGTTCGCGCTGTTCGGGCTCGTCGGATGTGGCGGCAGCCCCAAGCCGAACACGGCCAAGATGACCGACGAGGAAGTCCGCAAGATGCGGGAAGAAGACAACAAAAACGACGATGAAGAACGGTCCGGCTCCGGCACGGCCGTGCAACGAAAACGACGTTGATCCCTTAGCCGCGACGCGCTAGCCGAGCGCGTCCCCGAATTGCCCGAGGCGATGTCACTTTGGTCGTCCGCGGACGCGCTCGGCTAGCGCCTCGCGGCTAACAACTTCTGGGGGCTGCGATGCGCATCGCGATTCTGTCGGCCGTGGTCGGTTCCTGTCTCGCGGCCGGTTGCGATCGCGGCCCCCAAGCTTCGCCGCTCACGGCGGCCCCGGCCGAACCCGCGGGGCCGGTCGAGTCCATTCCAAATCCCCAGTTCGCCGCCTGGGCCACATTTGAGCCAGGGACGATTGTGGTACTTCGATCGGTTACGAAAGCCGACAAGGATCCGAGCGAGACGGTCACGCTCACGACCTACAAGCTCGTCGAACGAAGCGACGATCAATTGGTGGTTGAATCGCAGGCGAGTACGAAGCGGTACGATGGACTGACCATTGACAACCCGCCGAGTTCGGCGACGTTCACGAAGTCGCTCAACCTGCCGCCGGGCATGAAGGCAAATGCCAAGCCCGCCGGCGTGATCGAGGAGGGGACCGAATCGATTCGCGTCGGGACGATCGAGTATGCCACGCGTTGGCACAAGACGAAGGACCGCAACGAAGGTGGCGAGATGTTGGTGCAAACCTGGATCTGCGACAAAGTGCCGGGCGGGCTGGTCAAATCGATCACACGGACCGAAGCGATCGGCAAGACGACCACGGTCGAAGTCGTCGAGGTGAAGCGGCCGTAAGGCGAGTGGGCGAGCGCTCAGTCATTTTCCAGGATCGCCGTCGCCCCGACCCCGGCCTCGCGAGGACCGCTGGCGCGGTCCGCCGCTCGACCGGGGCTTTACTGGCGGTCGCCCGAAGCGGGCTCCGATCCGGTCCATTGAGAAAGTGCTGCCTCATGTGGGGAGACCGATTTTAGCCCGCTTCGGGCGTTCGAGTCGTCGAGGTGAAGCGGCCGTAAGCGATTGGGCGATTGCTCCGTCATTGTGCGGGTTCACCGTCAACCTGACCCCGGCCTCGCGAGGACCGCTGGCGCGGTCCGCCGCTCGACCGGGGCTTTACTGGCGGTCGCCCGAAGCGGGCTCAAAACGGTCAAATGCGATGGGTAATGATCCAAAAACGTCAGCCGTATTGGGGACGCGACGTCG
>JANLUE010001486.1:0-2552 GCA_031363325.1 Gemmataceae bacterium | reverse complement strand
CCCGGGCCTGCCGATGAAAGAGCACTACGACCCTTGGTACGTCCGCCTGCCCGATGGGCGGACGATCAAGGCCAAGAGCACCACTTCGGTTCGACATCACGTCGAGGCCGGGCACGTGCCGCTCAACAGCCAGGTGCGCCGCGATTCCGAAGAGGAATGGGTCAACATCGTCTATGTGGCCGAGTTCGCCGACCTCGCGTCGCGCGAATCGCGTTCGATCGCCCACGCGCCGCCCAACCCGCCGGCCGACGCTCCGCCCGGCCGTTCCGGCGTGTCGGCCCGGCTCGACCCGATGCGCCTGCAAACCGTCGGCGTGCGTGGGCTCATCGACGAACTGATCGCGGCCCTCGATAGCACATTGACGAAATCGAAACTCGTGCCCGCCTTTCTCGCGGCCGTGCTCATCTACCTGGGGTTCTTCGTTTCGCGCGTATTGTGGACATCGGTTTCCGATTCGGCTGGGTGGCTGCCCATCGTCGTTGGCTCGGGGTTCGCGCTCGTCGTACTATCGGCGCTCAATGCCTTGCTCGCCCGACTCACGCACAACGAACTCTCGACGATGCGGCCCGCCAAGTTGCGCGACGCGCTCGGGTCCGTCACTGCCTCGGCGCTGCCAGTGTTTCTGGCGAATCTGGTCGTCGCCGGCGGCGCGATGGGCATTCTCTTTCTGCTGACCAAAGTACCCGGCTGGACGCTCGCCGCGTTCGTCGACTGGGGCATGGGCGAACGGACGGCCGACATTCTGTTCACGCCGGTGTTGATCCTGGTCAAACTGTTCTCGGTACTGGCGTGGGTCGTCGTCGGGTTGTGTTGGCTGCTCACGCCGGCGATCGTGGTCGAGGAGTCGTCTTGGCTCGGCGGCATTCGCGAATGGCGGCAACTCGTCCGCGAACACTTCGGCCGAATCGTGCTGTACGAAGGACTGACGCTGTTGTTCGGAATCGCGATCGCCTTGCCGTTGACATTGGCCGTCGGGCTCGCGTTGCATGGCTACCCGGCGATCGTGCCCGCCTGGCCAGTTGGAATCGGCACCGAACAGAACTGGGTGACGGGTAGCGTCGATGCGGTCTTGCACGCGGTCGCGGCCGCTCCGATGATCGCCTTGCTGGGCGTGGCGAACGTGTTCATTTACTTGAATCTGCGTTACGAACACGGCAAATAGAAGCGGCCACGAACACGGCGAACGCCGGGGCGGCCGCGTCGCGGAATCGGCCGCAGCCATAGAAGAGGATCGCCGTCGCGAACACGGCCGCGATCGGCGTGAGCAGGTACAGCGCTTCGAGTCGTCGAGCGCGAAGCAAGCGAAAGATCCCGACCGCGACGAACGGCAGCGACAAAATCCAGCCCAGTCGAAACGCCGCGTCCGCCAGGCGATTGCTCCCCTCGGAGTACGCCCACACCGTTCGACCCAGGGCGTGCAACTTCAATCGAACCGTGTCGGCCAAGTTCCCGGCAATGAACGCTTTCCCGTATTCCCAGGCCCGCGCTTCGCGTTCGACTTCATCGCCCGGCAACGGATGGTCGGCATCGACGAGCCGGCTCGTCGCCACCCAGTAACCAACCAGTTCGGGATCGTTCGCGACGGTTGGATTGTGCGCGCCCCAGAACGTGTAGCCGCCGACGATCGTGCAAATCCCCGGCTTGCCGACGACGTTCGCGTTGCGAATCACCCACGGCAACACGACGACGGCCATAGCTAAACCCATCAGCAATGCTTTATGCGTTCGGGTCCGCCATGTAAGCCCGCCCGTCGTGACCGCGAGCAAGCCACACAGTCCGGCCGCGATCGCCAAGTTCGGCCGCGTGAGAATGCCTAGTCCCCAGGCCAGGCCGGCGACTAGATCAAATCGCCCGGTCGGCTGGCGAACGGCCCGCAGTTGAAAGGCAAGCGCGACGGCCGTCAGAAATGTCGTTGGCGCTTCGCTGAGAAAGTGCATCGCGTAATAGGCGTGCCCCGGATACACGGCCAGCCAACCGGCCGCGAGCCAGCCGGCACGTCGATCGAGCAACCGCGTCGCAATCCAGCCGACGACCGGGCAACACCCGGCCGAGAGCAGGCACAACCAGATTCGGCCCGCCAGATACGAATGGCCGAACACGGCATAGACCGGGGCGAGCAAAAACGCCGTCCCCGGCGGCCGACACGCGGTCGGTATGCCCGCTTCGACGACGAACCCGTCGCCAGCACTCAGGTGGTAGGCGAGCGATTCGTAATCGAGCTGGTCTGGGTTGGCGTCCCCCTTCGGTGGCGCGCCGAGTCCGACAAACGCGCCGGCAAGCGCCAGCCGAATGGCGAACGCAGCCAGGAAAATGAACAGTTGCGGACGAACAAGACGCATGGCCGGACATTGTAGTGTCCCGTCAAATCGACGGGCGCCGCCGATTCGTCTCTCCAGGGTCGCCGTCGACCCGACCCCGGCCTCGCGAGGACCGCTGGCGCGGTCCGCCGCTCGACCGGGGCTTTACTGGCGGTCGCCCGAAGCGGGCTCAAAACGGTCAAATGCGATGGGTAATGATCCAAAAACGTCAGCCGTATTGGGGACGCGACGTCG
>JANLUE010001440.1:0-2959 GCA_031363325.1 Gemmataceae bacterium | reverse complement strand
GGTACGGCGGGTATCTGACGACCACTTTGCCGATTGACGTGTTCCCGGACCTCGACCGACCTCGGGTCACCGTCATGACCGAGGCCGCCGGGTTGGCCCCCGAAGAAGTCGAGACGCTGGTCACCTTTCCGCTGGAGTCGGCCCTGCTCGGCGCGACCGGGGTGCAGGACGTTCGCACCCAATCCGGCTTCGGCTTATCGGTGGTCAACATCGAGTTTGGCTGGGGGACCGATATTCGAGTCGCCCGGCAGATCGTCCAGGAACGATTGACGACGGTCACGGGCAGCCTGCCCGAAGATGCTCGCCCGCAAATGGCCCCCATGAGTTCGATTATGGGCCAGATCGTGATCACCGGGATTCGTCGGCAACCCGGACCGAAGGGCGGAGACCTGATTCCGATCCCCGGCACGCTGTACTACGCCGAGCGCGCTCGCGGAACGGACGGACAACCGGCCCTGTACGCCTGGAAGCCGACCGATCGTCGCAATCCGGCCGCCTGGGAATCGATCGTCGTTGCGGACGCGCAATGGTCCGACCCGGCCCCAGAGGGCGAACAGCGGGTGCGCGCCACGATCGCCGGTCGGTCACAAGACGTTAATTTCCCGTCCGAACTGCAACGGCAGCTTGCCCTACGAACGCTTGCCGACTGGGTCGTCCGGCCCCGGCTCCTGAAGATCTCTGGAGTCGCTCAGGTGATCTCAATGGGAGGCGGTCGCAAGCAATATCAAGTTCTCGTCGATCCGACTGCCCTCCACGAATACGACGTGACACTCCAACAGGTCGAAGACGCGCTCAAGGCAAACAATGTCAATTTCACCGGCGGATACTCGGTCGAGGGCGGGATCGAGAAGCCGATTCGCGTGATCGGCCGGCTCGGCCCGCGTCCAGAACAGGTCATTCAGGATCTCAAAAAAGTTCCCGTCAAAGCCTCGGTCCACCGAACTGTGCTCCTCGAACAAGTGGCCCGAGTTGTCGAGGGAGCGCAACTGAAGCGGGGCGATTCGAGCATCAACGGCTTCCCGGCGGTGGCGCTGACCATCAGCAAGCAACCTCATACCGACACGCGCGGCCTGACCGAATCGATCCAGGCCGCGATGCGCGAGGTCGAGCCCTCGCTCCCGGCCGATGTCGTGGTCGAGGGCGAACTCTATCAGATGCGCGAGTTCATCGATCGCGGAGTTTACAACGTCGGCGAGGCCATGGTCATCGGGGCCGTCCTGGTCCTGATCATCCTTTTTCTGTTCCTTTTGAACTTCCGCACCACGTTCATCTCGTTGACCGCAATCCCGCTTTCATTGGTGATGACCACCCTGGTCTTCAAACTGGTCGGGGCGGTAACGGGCACGGACCTGTCGATCAACGTGATGACCTTGGGCGGGATCGCGGTCGCGATGGGTGAACTCGTGGACGACGCGATCGTGGGCGTGGAAAATGTGTTCCGACGGCTGCGCGAAAACAACCATTCCCCGACCCCGAAACCAGCGCTCCGAGTGATCCGCGAAGCAAGTGTCGAGGTTCGATCGGCCATCGTGTTTGGTACGGCGGTCGTCATCCTGGTCTTCCTGCCGCTCTTCGCGCTGTCCGGGATCGAGGGACGGTTGTTTAGCCCGCTCGGCGTGGCGTACATCGTTTCGATTCTGGCCTCCCTGGGGGTATCGCTCACGGTCACGCCGGTCCTCTCGTATTACCTGCTCGCCCATTCGAGTGCCGCCCACCGGGAAGGCGACGGGTTCGTCGTCAATGGCCTCAAGTGGGCGGCCGGCTACCTGATTCGATTCAGCCTGCGCTGGATCTGGCCGATCCTCCTGGTCACTTTGCTCGTGGTCATCTATAGCGGCTGGCGGTTGACGACCATCGGAGCCGACTTCCTGCCGCAATTCGACGAAGGGGCCGCGCAGGTCAACGTCACTCTGCCGGCGGGCGCGTCTCTCGAAGCCTCGAACCAGGCTGCCGTCCTGGTGGACGCCAAGTTCCGAGCGCTTCAGAAAACCCCGGCGAATCCGGACGGGGAAGTACTCTCGTTCGTCCGCCGCACCGGCCGGGCCGAACTGGACGAACACGCCGAGCCGCCGAACACGAGCGAATACGTCGTCACCATTAACCCGGAGAGTGGGAAATCCCGGAAGGCGATCATCGCCCAACTCCAGGACGAAGTGAAGGCGGAAATCCCCGGCGTGGACGTCGAAGTCGAACAGCCGCTCGCCCACTTGATCAGCCACATGATCTCGGGCTCAACGGCTCAGATCGCGATCAAGGTGTACGGGGACGACCTGGACGTCATGGAGCGAATCGCCAACCTGATCAAGCTTGAAATCGCCGAAGTACCGGGGGTCAGCTCGCTGGCCGTCGAGCCGATCCGCAAAGTGGAAGAGGTCCACATCAAGCTTCGCCCGGACGATCTGGCGTACCACGGCGTGGATCGGGCGTACGTCGGAAACTTCGTTCAGACGGCACTCAATGGCGAGGTCGTATCGCAGGTGATCGAGGGTCAACGGCGATTCGACCTGGTGATTCGCTTGGAAGAACCGTACCGCGCCGACGTGGCCAACCTCGGGGAACTCCGGTTCGAATTGCCGAACAATCGCGGCCAGGTTCGTTTGAAGGACGTGGCCGATGTCACCGCGCCAACCGGCGGGGACACCGGCGCCAATCAGGTGAAGCGGGAAAACGTTCGCCGACGAATCGTCATTCGGTGCAATGCGTTGGACCGCGACCTGGCAAGCGTGGTCGGCGATATTCGGAAGAACGTCGCGGCGCGAGTGACCCTGCCCGAGGGCTACTTCATCGAGTATGGCGGGCAGTTCGAAAGCCAGCAGCGGGCCACGCGGCTGATCGCCATTCTGGCCGCGTTGTCCGTGGTTGGGATGTTCTTCGTCCTGTACATGTTGTTCCCGTCCCCTCGACTGGTGATGCAAATCCTGATCGCCATTCCGACGGCCTTCATCGGCGGCGTGGCGGG
>JANLUE010001197.1:0-6939 GCA_031363325.1 Gemmataceae bacterium | reverse complement strand
CGATTGTTCCGCTATCCTGTTGGTATGGGCCCGCCGTTTCGTCTGATAGGTGTGGAAGTCATTCGGGGGCTGTACACGCGTCCCCGCCGGAGGAGTTTCTCCATGATACGTCGCCACTGGCCCGCGTTCGCACTGGTTGCTGCGTTTCTCGCGGCCGGGCTGAACTTGCAGGCCCAACCACCCGCCAAAAAGTCGGCTCCGGACCCCAAGGCCCCGCCGGCCGCCGAAGTCAACATCAAGGAAGTGATCGCCCGACAGCAGGCGCTCGAGCGCCAGTACAAGGCCTTCACCACGAACCTGTTGGCGCTCGCTCAAAAGCTCGAAAAGAGCGAGCGAATCGAGGACAAAGATAAGGCGAAGGCCCTCCGCAAGGCGATCGACCTCGCCGACAAGGAAGGCGTTGACAACCGCTTCACGACTTTGCTCCGGACCCTGACCGGCAACAAGGACCTGTCGATCTCGGACATCCAGGCCGCTTCGGGCCAAACCGACGAACTCATCAAGGCCCTCCAGTCCATCCTGTCAATCCTCCAGAGCGACGACGAATTGGCCCGCATCCGCGCCGAGAAAGATTTCCTCGAGAAGCTTCTCGCCGAGTTGAACGGCCTTATCCGTCAGAACAATATCAACCAGGCACGGGTCGATTCGGGCAAGGGTGATCCCAAGCAGCTGGCGAAGGATCAGGAGAAGCTGGCCAACAAGGTTGGGGATTTGGCCGGCAAGATGGGGGCCGGCAAGCCGACTACGCCGAAGGACGGCGGCGACCCCAAGGGGGGCGACAAGCAAGCCAAGAACGGCGATATGGCCGGCGAGGACAAGCAGGACACCAAGGATCCGAAGGCCGACGATCGAAAAATCGGCGCGAACGATCAGCAGAAGTCCGAGAGCGCCGACGCCAAGCCGAACAAGGGTGGGCCACCGATGGACGGAGCCAAGGGCTCCAAGGGTCCGCCGATGGATGGGGCCTCCGAAGGCAAGCCGATGGGCGGCATGGGCGATCCCAAAGACCCCATGAAGTCCGACCCGACCGCCAACAAGCCGGCCGAGACGCGGAACAAGGAAGACAACAAGGGCGATCAGAAGGGCGCGGCCGCGAAGGCCGGCATGACCCCTCCAAAGGACGCTCAGGCCAGCGCCAAGAGCGAAGGTTCTCCGAGCGGCGGGTCGCCGAGTGGCCAGCCGAAGCCGGGTGGTTCGCCGCCGCCGGGCGGTTCCCCGCCTCCTCCGGCCGGTCAGCCGAAGGCACCCGGGGCCGACTCGGTCGCCAAGGCCGTCCCGGACGAACAGAACGCCGCCTCGAACATCGACCAGAACAAGCGCCCAAAGGCCAGCGACGATCTGACCCAGGCCGAGCAGAAGTTGAAAGACGCCCGCGACGAATTGGAGAAACGCCTCAAGCAACTTCGCGAGCAGGAACTCGAACGCTTGCTGGCGAACCTCGAAGCCCGCGTCAACAAGATGCTCGCGATGCAAATCGAAGTGAAGGCCGCAACGGTCGCGATCAACGAGCAGATCAACAAGAGCCCGGACAAGAAGGCCCAGCCGGCCGACTTCCAGAACGCTCAGAAGCAGGAAGACAAGGAAGCCGAGATCATCAACGAAGCGGACAAGGCGATCCATCTATTGCAGAACGAAGGGTCGGCCGTCGCGTTCCCAGCGGTGTTCGAGGAAGTTCGTAAGGACATGAGCCGAGTCAAGGAACGGCTGCACGACGCGAACGTCGGCGAAGATACCCAGGGGATCGAGCAAGACATCATCGAGACGCTCACGCACATGCGGGACGCGTTGAAGAAGGCCCAGGCGGAATTGGGCAAAACGCCCCCGCCGCCCCCAGGGATGCCGCCACCCGATCAGCCGCAATTGCAGAAGTTGCTCGACGAAATCGCCGAGTTGAAGATGATTCGGCAACTTCAGGTTCAGGTGAACGCCCGAACCATCCGACACGGCAAGAGCGATCAGGCGGAAGACCCGCAGATCAAGAAGGAATTGAAAGACCTCGGCGACCGCCAGGAGCGGATCGAAACGATGGTCAACAATCTGGTGACGAAAAAGAACCAGTAGTCGAGTGGTCCTCTCGCTCCGCGAGAGGACATCGTGCGGAGATTCTCATCGGTCTCTCAGGTGAGTGTTCGGAAGTTGGTAATTGGTGCTGGATTTACCGCCCCGAGTGATGCTCGGGGTAGAATAGAAGTGGACTCAATGAGTCGCCCGTCTCTTCCGCGGGCAACCAGGAGGTGCGTACCGTGACCGTTCGAAGATGGCTGACGACGGCTTGCGTCGCTGCCGGGCTCGGGCTCGGGGCGATCCTGCCGGCCGCCGCGGCCGACCCCAAAGCCGAATTTACGTTCGGCACGCTTCGCAGCCAGACGCCGGAGGCCGCCAAGGCCCAGGCCGAAGCGTGGCTGAAGAAGGCCGGCAAGTTCGACCAGATCGCGTTCGACAAGGTTTGGAACGAGGCGGAAGTCTCGGTTCTCGACCGGACGCTCGCGACGTTTGAACTCGGTAGTGACGAGGCCAAGACGATTCTGGCCGCCGGCCGCAACTCGGCCGCCGAGGCCCCCAAGCAAATTCCCGCCGTCCTGAAGGACGAAAAAGCCAACTCTTACTTCCGCGCCAATCTGGCCCTGGGCTTCGCCCGCGGCCTCACCAACGGTCGCGTGTACGAAGAGTCGCTGGCGACCCTCGTCGGCGTGAAAGCCGAGGACACGGTCGATCCGTCGGCCTACTACTTCCACCGCGCCGTTGCCGAACACGCGCTGATCAAGAAGGACGACGCCCTCCGTTCGATCGTCCGCCTGATCGACGACGTGACAGATGCGCCGGACCGCTACAAGATGCTGGCCACGATCATGTTCCTGGACATGAACAATTGGAAGAAGGACGAGAAAGACCTCGCCAACATCCGTCGCCTGATGGACAACAGCGAACGTCGGCTCGGCCAGTCGCGTGGCGGCAAGGTCACGCAAGACATCCAGAAGAAGATCGTCTTCCGCCTTGATGAGCTCATCAAGGAGAAGGAGAATCAAGCAAAAGGCGGGGCCTGAAACGGTGGAGCCTGTCCCTCCGGCGGTCAGCCGGGCATCGGGGGCGGGTCGGTTCGTCCGGGTTCGAACGCGGCGGATAGCGCCATCATGGCTGGAAACGGTCGCGGCACTGTTGACGACAAGAAGCTCCGAGAGTTCGCGGAGAAGTGGGGCACCATGCCGGAGAAGGAACGAGCCAAGGCGATCAGCGAGATCACCAAGGACCTGCCCGCCCGGTACCGCGTCGTGATCGAAGATTACTTCAAGGCGTTGTCCTCAACGGCTGGCAAGTAAGTCTGTGAACGAGTGAAGTCACGCGGGCCGTGGCCGGACAACGGCTGCGGCCCTTTTTGTTGGAGGGGACGTTCGATTGGCGAGCCGGGGGACGTTAGTCCTCCGGGTGAACCCAGTGTCACTCGGCGTCACCCGAGGGACTAACGTCCCCCGGCTCGCCAGAATCGCTCGCCTCGCGGTTGTAACGCGTCCCTCCACCGCAACGCCCATCGGCCATACGCTATACGTGAGCCACGCACCCTGGTCCGCCGGACGCACGTCATCATGAGCCGCTTCCATTGCCTCGCCGTCCTTTGTTTCGCGTCGTCGATCGCCACGAGCGCCGAACTGACGACGCTTGACGGCAAGAAGATGTCCGGCGAGATCGTCTCGATCGTCGGCAGCGAACTCACGTTCAAGACCGCGACGACCCAGGAAAAACTCCCCGTCACGGCGATCAACTCGATCACCTACGGCCCCACGCCGACGAAGCCGGCGGCCGGCAAGAAGTACACCACGGTCGAACTCACCGATGGCTCAAGCTTCCGGTGCGAAGGGATCACAATCAAGGGGGGCGTCGTTGAAGCCAAGTTGCTCGGCTCGGAAGGCCGAACGATCGCGGTCCCGATGCGAACGCTCTACGCGATCAATCGCGAGGCCGGCGACCTGAAGCTCGAGCAGGACTTCCGGACCGAGATTTCCCGGCGCGGCAAGTTCGATCGGTTCATTAGCAAGAAGCAAGGCAAGTCGGACGCGGGCCAGCCGGTCGAGCGACTCGACGGGATCTCGGGCACCTTCGGCGATGGCAACGCGGAGGCCGCGACGGTAGAATTCACCCCGGAAAGTGCGGAGAAAACACAACTCCGCATGTCGCAAGTGGCCGGCCTGATCTTTGCCCCCCCGCCGGCCGGAATGTCGGCCCCGGCCGTGTGCAAGGTCATCGATACGGACGGAAACGAGTACGTGGCCCAGGCCGTGGCCCGGACCGACAAGGGATTCTCGATTTTGACGGTCACCAAAGTGAAGGTCGATTTGACGGAAAAAGCGATCAGCCAGTTCGATTTCGCGGCCGGGAGCGTCAAATATCTGTCGGACCTCGATCCGGTCGCCGTCGAGGAGTCCGGAACGGAGCCGCACAAGTACCAACGCGACCGCAACCTCGACCGTCGGCCGATCTCCTTGATCGTCGATCCGGCCTCCGGCAAAAAGGAAACGTACACCAAGGGCCTGACGCTCCATGCCAAAACCGTGCTGACCTACGAGTTGAAGGGCCAATACAAATCGTTCCGGGCCATTGTTGGAATCGACGCGGACGAAGAGAACCTCGCCCCGAGTTCCGTGAAGATCACGATTGACGATGGCACGCAGATCCTGTTCAAGGGCAACCTGAAGACCGGCGACAAGCCCGCCGATCTCAATCTGAGCGTGCAAGGGGTCGATCGATTGAAGATCACCGTCGAGTCCGAAGGCATGGGACTGGATCAAGGGAATCAGGTGTCGCTGGCGAATGTGCGGGTGTTGAAGTAGAGGCTTCGTGATTTCAGGCCAACGGCCTGAGATTGCTAAGCCCAGGGCAAGATGGCGAAGCCATCGCCGCCCTGGGTTACTGGGCCAACGCATGTTTGTTTGGTCTTCAGGCCGAAGGCCTGAGAGAGTTTGGCCCGGAGTTGGTTCGCGTCTCAGCCCTTCAGGCTGAAGACGCCAGAGTGATTGGCAACCTGACCCAGGGCGGCGATGGCTTCGCCATCTTGCCCTGGGCTGAGCAATCTCAGGCCGTTGGCCTGAAATCGCGCATCATCGAGACTGCACAATGCGCAAGCATCTGTTGATTTGTTCCGTCCTCGCGGCCTTCGCCACATCGGCCCTCGCGGCCGACCCGGTCAAGGACGCGGAGTTGGATCGCGTCAAGATCATTCAAAAGGTCCGGCCGGCCGTTGTGGCCGTGTTCATGAAAGAGTTCCAGTCCGACCCGCGGGGCCGCATCGCGGGTGGTGGGTCGGGGGTCATCATCGACAAGGCGGGCTACGCGCTGACGAACTATCACGTCGTTGAAGGCCCCCCACCGGGCGGCGTAAACCCGACCTTCGCCTGCGGCCTGCCGAACGGCAAACTCTACGACGCCGTCACCGTTGGCTGCGACAAGACCGGCGACGTGGCCCTCATCAAACTGTTCCCCAAGGAGCCGGGCGAAGAGTTCCCGGTCGCGGAACTGGGCGATAGCGGCCTGCTCAAGGCCGGCGACTGGACGCTGATCATGGGCAACGCTCAACTCCTCTCGACCGACTTCACCCCAAGCGTTTCGTTCGGGCTCGTCAGCGGTGTGGGTCGCTATTCGGACTTCGGCTTCGCCGAACACACCGACGCGATCCAATACGACACGACCGCGAATCAGGGCAACTCCGGCGGGCCGATCTTCAACATGAAAGGCCAAGTTGTTGGCCTCGTCTATGGCGGGGCACCCGGCAAGCGAGGGGCGTTCAACACCGGCATCGGCTATGGCCTGCCGATCAACACCGCCAAGAACTTCCTCGGCCACATGCGGGCCGGCATCTTCTGCGACCACGCCACACTGGGGGCGACGATCAACACGCAATTGAACGAGGACGGCGACCTCGCCCGCTTGCTCGTGAACCAAGTGCTCGAAGATTCGGACGCGTTTCGACGTGGCCTCTCCGAAGGCGACGAGTTGTTGAACTTCGCCGGCCGTGAAATTCGCAGCGTGAACCAGTTCAAATCGGCACTCGGCATCTACCCGAAAGAATGGCGAATGCCGGTCACGATCAAACGCGGCAACGATCGCCGCGAGACGCTGGTGCGCCTGCAAAGTTACACGCCGCCGGTCGTCCGCAAGGCCCCGAATCAGCCCGGCCAGGAGCCACCGAAGCCCAAAGCCTTCGGCGAAGGGGCGAAGGTGTTCGAGGAACGCAAGGGGTTCGCGAACTATTACTTCAACCGTCTCGAACGCGACCGCCTGATCGCGGATTCGAAGCGACTCGCGGACTATTCTTCGTTCATGGGCGACTGGACCTGGATCGGCAGCATCGATCGCGAGAACCGCACCGGCAACTTCCTCGCGAAGATCGTGGACGTGAAAGACCCCGACGACCCCAAGGCGACGAAGCCGGTCGTGAGCCTCGTGGTCGGGACGACCGATTACAAGCTCGAACCGCTCAAGGACGGCCTCACCGTGGCCGACCTGACCGAGCCGCCGTACACGGGTGGCTTGATGATGGCCCTCTATCAATACAAGCGATTCCTGACGATGGGCCCGAAGGGCTCCGAAGGCGACAAGTGCAATCACGCCGGGGTTGAACCGGTCTACCCGATGCCGATTGACGGTTCGAAACCGAAGAAAATGCTCGACGTTCGCGTGATGGCCGAGGTCATTCGATCCGAGCATGCGTCGGTCGCGGCGAAGTGGTACTTCTACAAGAGCGACTATAACCCGCAATTGGCCGGCAAACATCCGTACCCGGACGGAACGCTCATCGCCGGCGAAGTGTATGTGGACCGCTCGGCCGACCCCTGCGAACTGTACTTCAGCGACTTCAAAGATGTCGGCGGCAAGAAACTCCCGCACCGCGTGGAAGTCCGCAACGGCGACAAACGATTCGCCCTCCTGAACATCGCCCAGCATGAGATG
>JANLUE010001386.1:0-8718 GCA_031363325.1 Gemmataceae bacterium | reverse complement strand
GTCGAGGTCGGCGACCTTGGTCAACTCGGTGCCGGTCGTCGCGTCCCAGATGCGTAACGATCGATCCCAACTTCCGGTCGCGATTCGTCGGCCGTTCGGGCTGAACGCGATGCCATAGACCACGTCCGAATGACCGGCGAGAGTGCGGATGGGTCGGCCCGTCGTCGGGTCCCACAGCCGAACAGTGCCATCGTGCCCGGCCGACGCGAGCACGTGGCCATCCGGGCTGAACGTCAGCGCCGCCACGGCCCCGACGTGACCGGTCAGGGCCAACGGGTCCGCGTGACACAAGCGCTTGAGTAGCTGCCATTCCCAATCGCGCAGGTGTTCCGGGCAGTCGGCCAACAGTTGCGTGGCGCGACTCAGATTCTGGTTCGCCAACTCGCGTTCGGCGAGCGCGATGCGCTGGTAGTAGAGTTGCGTCTCCGCGTCGCGGCGGGCGACGATCTCCGCGTTCGCTTGCGCGTCGGCCGCGCTCACCCGGACGGCCGCCGTTCGCGAACGCTCTTTTTCGATCAGGACCGCCCCGATCGCGACCGCGACGAGTCCCGTTGCCAACAGGGCTGCCAGGCTCGCGACGATCGGCCGATTGCGCCGACTCCAGCGCTGCCAGCGGCGGATCAGCGGTTCGCGATACGCGGGCACCGGTTCGTCCGCGAGCCAGTGGCGAACGTCCGAGCCGAGTTCCGTGGCCGACGGGTAACGATTCGCGGGATCGCGGGCGATCGCCTTGCGGCAGATCGCGACGAGCCCCTTCGGCGCGGCCGAATTCACTGACTCCGGCCGCGGCGGTTCTTCCTCGCGCGCCTGCCGCAAAACTTCCCGCATATTGTCGCCGACGAACGGCGGCCGACCCGTGAGCACCTCGTAAAGAATCGCCCCCAGACCAAAGACATCGGTCCGTTCGTCGAGTCGGTCCGCTTCGCCAGCCGCTTGCTCCGGCGACATGTAGGCGGGCGTTCCGACCACGGTGCCCGACTGCGTCTGGTCTGGCCGGCCGTTCCCGTGGGAAAGGTTTCCAACTTGTGCGGAATCCGCAGTCGCTTCGGACAGGTTGGAAACCTGTCCCACAAAACCGGTGTCGTGGCACAGGTTTTCAACCTGTGCGGAACCCACAGTCGCTTCGGACAGGTTGGAAACCTGTCCCACAAAACTGGTGTCGCGCAACGATTCGCTCGCGGGAACGTCCGGCTCGCGGAGGCGTTTTGCGAACCCCCAGTCGAGGACGACCACTTCGCCGAACTCGCCGAGGACGACGTTTTCGCCCTTGAGGTCGCGGTGAATGAACCCGCGCGAATGGGCATAGGCCACCGTGTGGCAGACGCTCACGAACGCCGTGAGTAAGTTGGCCAACTCGAGTGCGGTCGCGGTCCCCCTGGCTCGGCCGGCGTGATAGGTTCGCGCCGCCTCAGTTAACGTTCGGCCCTGGACGAACTGCATCGTGTAGAACGGGCCATCGGCCGGCGAATCGCCCGGCACAAATTCGTAAACGGGCACGATCCCCGGGTGTTGAAGCTGACCGGTGATTCGCGCTTCACGAATGAAGCGAGCGACCATCGCGGCGTCGGTCGCCTTCTCACCGCGCAGTTCCTTCAAGGCGACCTCGCGACCAAGTTGGCGATCGCGCGCGATCCAGACTTGACCAACCCCGCCGGCGCCATGCCGCCGAACGAGCGAATAGCGTTCGCCCGGTTCGGGCCAATCGTCCGGCGGGAAGGTGCTCGGCCGAAGTTGATGCAACAGTCGCAAGCAGGCGAGGTCGTCGGCCGCCCGATCGCCGAGCGACTCGAGGCCCGGCGGCGGGGCGTTGCCCGAGGCGAGGGCCTCGTCGCACGCCGCCAATAGGTCCGCGAGGTCGGGCTCGTCGCGCGGGTCGAAGTCAGCCGGGCTCATCGAGTTCGCCCTTCAGTTCGCGCTTCACTTGTTCGATCGCCCGCAACCAGAGCAACCGAGCCGCGTTCGCCGTCCGCTCCATGCGTCGACCCACTTCCTCGAACGAACACCCCTCGGCATAGCGCAGAGTAATGACCCGACGATGATCGTCGGACAGACGGGCGAGCACGGCGCGGAGATGTTCCGCCTGCTCGACGGCGATCATCTCGACGCTCGGCGTCGGGCGATTGACGGCCGGCGCGCCGTCGAGCGGGTAGTCGGCCTCGCGGATCAATCGACGCTTCTGGGTACCGCGATAATGTCGCCCGAACTTGCAGGCCCGCGAATGCAGCAACTGCCGAAGCCACGCCCGGAGTTCACCTTCGGAATTGCCCTGGAATCGATCGAAGGAACGCTGGGCGTCGACGAAGGTATCTTGAACGAGATCGGATGCCCCGCCCTTGGCGCGAAGGTCGGCGTGGAGTTCGTCGTTCGCGACGGCGAGCAGATAACGGCGACATGCTTGCATGGCGCGGCCCAGGGCCTCGCGCGAACCGCCGCGCGCGGCCGAAAGCCAAGCACCGACATGGTCCGGGAGAGGGTCCATGACGCCGTTCGGAGAGTGGACGTGAAGGAAGTGTGATTGTAACGACCGCCGCGCCGGCGTGTCAATTTTCTGGCGAAGCTCCTCGGGCGACTGACATCGTTGCGCTCACGGGAGTAACAGAACTTTCTGGCCCATTGGGCGGTCCATGCAAACTGTTTCAAAATAGAGGTGTTCCGTCGATTTGAGATTTGGGCACTATTCCTCCAGGGGTGTGGGGTACCCGCTGGAGGAATGTTCAACGACCTTGACGTGCGACTGCGATGTCAGGAGTCACCCAATGCCGGGCAGCCCATCGATGCTCGTTCGATTTCGTTCGGCTTGATACAGCAAGACGCCTTCGCGGCCCTTCTTGTTCGCCCAGTCGGGGAGTTGCGTTCGCTCGCCGACGAACTCGAAGCGCGGCACGCCGAACCCGCACGAATCGGCGATGCGGTCCAGGTCGGCCACGACGATCGAGCGGACACCGGTGTATTTCGGGAACACTCCCGACAAGTTCGACCCGTCGGCATCGTCCGGCACCACGACCCGACCCCGGCCCGCGAGCCGAAGGATGCGCGGCGCTCCTTCGAGCGCACAGAACAAAATCGTGAGTCGGCCATTTTCGCGGACGTGGGCGATCGTCTCGACGCCGCTGCCGGTCAAGTCGAGGTACGCGACCGACTTCGGCCCGAGCACGCGAAACGAGTCGAGCCCCTTCGGTGAGAGATTGACGTGCCCCTCGGACGAGAGCGGGGCGCTTCCAACGAAGAAAAGCTTTTGCCGGCCGATGAATTCCCGGTGTTCATCAGTCAACTCCGCGTAGACCTTTCCCATCGTCCGTCCTCGGTCGGCATCGACTCGACGTTCGGCCCGGCAATTTGTTTGAATTGCTCGGGTCCATCGGGGCCGGCAAGGGCCGGCGGCGATCCGCTACGCCGCCCGGAACAATTTCTTCGGCTTGAGGTCGGCCCGGGTCAGGCCGAGGCGTTGCAGGATAGGCGTATAGACTTCGCGGTAGAACACTTCCTCGTCGAAGATCTTCAACGCACGCACGGCCGCCACGCGCTCGCGGCCATCGGCCAGAAGCTCGTCCGCCGGCATACGGAACGTGTTGACCACCTTCTTGAACGCCTCGATCGTCGCGGCCCGGTCGGTGGTCAGGTAGATCGAGACAAGTGACCGGAAGAACTGGGCATGGGCCGCCTCGTCGATCGACACGAGTTCGAGAATCTTGTCGAGCGCCGGGTCGACGCCGTTCGCCACTTGGCGCAGGTTGCGGTAGTGGAGTTGCGTCGCGAGTTCCTGAAACATCGTGTAGATGACGGCCGCCCGGGGCTCGCCGTACAGGACGTTCCATTCCCGATCGAGCACGCCGTCCGCGATCTGCTCAATCTGCTTCTCGGTCCGGTGCCCCGACTTGACGAGCCAATCTTCGAGGACGATCGAATGCTTCGATTCCTCGTAGCCCCAGTTGGCGAGCATCCAGGCCCGACCGCGATTGGCGCGCACCGGCGGGAGTTGTTTGGCCAGGTAGTCCGGCAGGTACAGTTCGACCATGCAGAACGTCTGCACGACATCGGCGATGACCGGGTCGGTCGCCGGGTTGCATTTGTCCCACGGGATGTCTTCGCGAATGTTCCAGCGCCGCTTCTTCTCGGCCAGGTCGAAGTAGGTGCGATAGGCCTTGTAGACCTTGGTCCGGGTCTCGGGGTCGTCGGGGGGATATTCAGACGGCATGTGCGGCCTCGGCGGAACTCACTCGCGCTCAGTGTAGTAGCATCGGTCGGCGGTACGGCCGACCTGCAGACGGGTCGGAACGAAGGGGGGCGGGCGTGGACCTTACAACCGGAACAATCGGCGAACCTGAACGGGACACCCATCCCTATCCCGTCTTCTCGACCGCTTCCAACAGGTCGACGATCCGCTCGACCTCCGCCGGGTCGTTGAACACGCGGCGGGCCGCCTTCAGGCGTTCCTTCCAGTAACTCTGCATAAATTCGCGACCGTCCTCGCCGAGTTCCTCGCGAAGTCGGTCGAGGTCGGCTTGCTCGTCGGCCCCGAGGCTGAGTTGATTGTTCTCGTCGAGCGACGACGATTTACGCGGCCGTTCGGGGTTCGCCTGGAGATGGGCCAACTTTCGGCGGGCATGGTCGAGGGCGGTCAGGCCGCTCGCGTCGAGTCGGCCGGCGTCGGCTCCGGCTTCGAGCAAGGCCTTCACGGTGGCGGAACTCGGGGACGCCCAACGGACGTTGGCGATCAACGGCGTGTTGCCCTTGGCCGAGACGCAATTCGGGTCGACGCCCCACGAGAGCCGTTCGGCCACCAACTCCGCGTCGCCACGCTTGGCGGCGAGGAAGAGCAGCTTCTCGAAGCCACGCTGGTGCTTCGGATCTTTGGCCAGATCGCCGAGGCTATCGTCCATGCGGTCGATTATATGCGTGCCGCCAGCGTCAATTTACTCGAACCCATTCGGGTCGAAGATCGAGCCATCGTTGCGAACGCACGAACTCAGAAACATTCCCGGCGACGGGTTGTACCGGATGAACCGCAACGAGCCATCGCCGAGGATCACGTTGATCCCCCTCGGGTGCGACGAACCGAACTGGCGGAGCCCGGAGTTCAGGTCCGGAAACACAGCTGGGTCGGTTTCACGGATGTCCGGGCTCGGGCCGCGATCGCCCGTGGGGCGATCGAGGTCGTCATCGGCAATGCGGTAGATTTCGAGGTCCCAGCCGGGGTCCGCCCAGCTTTCGTTGTCGTCCGTGGTCGCGCCGAACCGGTCGCATTTCAGTCGCCGCTCGCCGACCATGATCGTGTTGGAGAGCCCGTCGGTCACATCGGCGAAGCGCAGTGGCCCGAGCCCCTGGCGAACGAGCATCCCATTCGCCCCGGTTCCGGCACAGCCCGCGTAGTCGATCGTCGCGTGACCGGCCTTCGGACCGTAGAGCCGACTCGAGCGGCGGGCCGGACAGTTGTAGGCCTTGAGTGGCGTTTGCGTGATTCGTGCGTTGTCTTCGCTCGTGTTCGGCAAGGAGTACAAATCCGCTTGCTCGAGATACGGCAGTATCTGATAGGGCCAACTCCATTCAGTCCGCGTGCCCTTGGCCGGGGTCGAATGGCCGAGGTATCGTGGATTCGCGCAGGCGACTTCCATGGCCGACGACGCATAAGGCGATTGACAGGCGTTCTTGCCGCCATCGGGCAAGCGGCCGTGCGTCGCATGATGTCCGTGCCACGCCTGACCAATTTGTTTGAGGTTGTTTCCGCAGGCGATGCGATTGCCTGCCTCGCGAATCTTGTGCACGGCCGGAATCAATATCCCGACCAAGATCGCGAGAATCGCGACCACAATGAGCAATTCGATCAGCGTGTACGCGCCGGCCGGCGCGCGCCGCGAATGGCATCGCATCGGAACCCCAGCTACGAACGAAAAACCGCGAGTCGAAAAATGAAAAAGCGATTAAGGTGTACCGCGACGGAGGGGCTCGTGTCAATCAGATTCTGGAAAAAATTGTGACCTCAAGGCAACAGGTCCGCGACCATCACACGTGCCACTTCGACTTGATCGAGCACGACCGGGATCGTTTCGTCCGCCACGAAGTTTCGAACAGTTCGGTATTCGGGATCGTCGGTCGGCCCCGACGGTTGCGAATGGGCTTCAATACGACGATCAACGAGGTTCACGATCCAGTAGGCGGGCACGCCGGCCCGCGCGTAGATTCGCGTCTTGTCGCGTTGATCGCGAAGCAGCGATGAGTTCGCGACCTCGATCAGCAGAGCAACATCGGTCGCCAACGGATGGCGAGCGAGGTAGCTTCGTGGCGTCCCACGCACGATCGCGAAGTCGGGCTCCGGTTGACTATCGGCGAGCGCGACCGCCTGCTGGACTCGAAGCAACCAACCCGTCGGTAGGCTCGCGAACGCAGCTTTGATCAAGTCGATCGTGCCATCGTGCGGTGGGTTGCGAGGTATTTTCAACACTACATAGTTTTCGAGGAGCTCGACTTTATCCTCTGAGGTGATCGCCCCAGAATCGATCATTTTCTGATAGCGCCCCACAGTGAAACGAGCAATCGAGGCATCAAGCCCGTATGTCACAGCCCGAGGTTTGACGACAATCATCTCGAACTCCCTCTCAATCATCTGAAGGAGGGTTATACCGAGCCAAGGATTGGCTCAGCAAGCTCAATTGCCCGCTTCCGAAAAAAGTCTCGGGCCAGGGAAACCCCGCGCGGTCCGGGGTGTTGCATACTTCAACGATACGCGGAGCTTGGCCATGAACCTGCCGAAAACACTTGCCGCCCTGACGCTTGGGCTCGGCCTCGCCCTGTTGGCCGGGACCGATCCCGTCGGGGCGGCCGACGACAAGGCCGACAAAAAGAAGGCCCTCAAGAAGAAACTGCTCGAACAAAAGAAGGAAGAGCCTAAGCCAGTCGCGTCCGATGCCAAGCCGGCCCCGACCGACATCAAGGCCCCGAACACGCCCGCGAAGCCTTCGCCCGTTACGCAAATCGCCGACCTGATCGATCGAACCATCGACGGGCGATTGACCCAGGCGATGATCAAGCCCTCGCCGAACTCCACCGACGCCGAGTTCCTTCGCCGCGTCTCGCTCGACATCGCCGGCACGATCCCCTCGGCCGACAAGGCGGCCGCGTTCCTCGACGACAAGTCGCCCGACAAACGCACTCGGTTGATCGACGAACTCGTGCAGAACGCCGGCTACGGCAAGCGCATGGGGGACATCTGGACCGGATTGATGTATCCGTTCGATTCGGACAACAGGTTCGTCTCGAAGGCCCCGCTTCGAACCTGGCTCGTCGAAAAGTTCAATGCGAACCTGCCCTGGGACCAGATGGCCTTCGAACTCATTACAGCGACGGGCGACCTCGACAAGAACGGCGCGGCCGGCTACATGATGTCGAATCGCGGCGTCGACAAGATGACCGATAGCGTCGGCAAGCTGTTCCTCGGCGTCCAGATTCAATGTGCCCAGTGCCACAACCACCCGTTCACACACTGGAAGCAAGCGGAATACTGGGGCCTGGCGCAGTTCTTCTACAAGGTGAACGTGTCGAACCCCGGGGCCGCCAAGACCGGGGGCACGATTTCGATCAGCGAGGAAGGCCGCATCAATCGCAAGATCAACGCCCTCCCCGAGGCCGCCAAGTCCGTCGAGCCGAAGTACCTGGGTGGCGACAAGATCAAGCTCGATAGCTCGAAGCCGTATCGTCCCGTATTGGCGAACTGGGTCTGTTCCCCGTCGAACCCATTCTTCGCCAAGGCGTTCGTCAATCGGCTCTGGTCACAGTTCTTCGGCCGTGGCTTTGTCAATCCGGTTGACGATCTGAGCGTTGAAAACGAACCAACGCATCCCGAACTGTTGAACGCACTGTCGAAAGAGTTTGCAGACAGCGGCTTCGACATCAAGCACCTCGTTCGCTGTATTTGCAACAGCAAGGCCTATCAACGAACGAGCAAGCCGGTCGGCGACAATCGCGACGATCGCCAACTGTTCAGCCATCAAGCAATCAAGGTGATCGCCCCCGAACAACTGTACGATTCGCTGACCACGATCCTCGGCATCCAACCGAATCGCGAAGGGATGGGCCCGAAGAAACAACCCGGCGGCGCCCAGACGCCGCGCGATCAATTCGCCCTGTTCTTCACGGGTTCCGAGACGAGCAAGCCGACCGACTACGAAGCGGGGATTCCTCAGGCCCTACGCCTGATGAACAGCAACCTGATGGCCGCCGGTCGATTGACGAACGTCGCGGCCACGGCCGGCCAGGTCTCGAAATCGATCGGCCCGCCCCAGGTGATCGAACGCCTGTACCTGACCACACTCGCCCGCCGCCCGACGGCCGACGAAACGAAACGCCTGACCGAGTTCGTCGCCAAGGCGTCGGACTCCAAAGCCGCCTACGGCGACGTGCTGTGGGTGTTGTTGAACTCCAGCGAGTTTGCCTTCAATCGATAAGTGCAATGAAGAGTTCAAACCACAGAGTCACAGAGGTCACAGAGAAGTTAATTGGCGTCGTGGATCGAATACAGGGATGATTTCGTCAATCGATTGAATTACAGAATTTGCGATGTCGCGTTCGTGATAGACCCTCTGTGATCTCTGTGACTCTGTGGTTAGTTCTTGAAACTGGATCTGGATACACCGTACCCTGAGAATAGACATGTTAATCCTCAGCGAGAACAGTCGCCGCGATTTTCTTCGGCTCTCGGCCGCCGGCGTGTTTGGGGCTTCGTGC